>NZ_CAURLX010000012.1:0-56896 GCF_963525585.1 uncultured Capnocytophaga sp.
CATAGAAAGCAAAATCATCCTAATTTCACTTCTATATACACCTCTACAATAAAAAACTTTCCCTTCCTAAGAGAAAGGGAAAGTCAAAAACTTAAAAAACAAAGAAAATCGATCTTATTATGCTCCTTTACTTGCTAAGAAGGAACCAAAGATTGCTATCCTTAGTGCTGGTAAGCAAGTAATAATCATTATACTGAGTACTATTAACTGTATAAGGTCCCTTTTCAGCTATTCTCCTGTAAAGCCTTACCAATGGGGAGAAATACTGGATATTATTCTTATAATCTCCTTCGCTATAAGCTACATTGGTAGAAGGTCCCTTGAGTACCATTTGTATTTGGTCAGGATGTTCAGGTACACCTTGGAAATCTACCTCATAGAATGTCCATACGCCACCACTATAAGGAGATGCATAGGAGATATACTTAGACAATCCCGCGGTGGATTCACTATCGCTTCCCTTGATATTCTTCACATAGAGATAAGGATCCCTTAGGAGGTCATACCAAATTTGTTGGCGAGCGATTTCGTTCTTGGCTTCTGTGTACATCGCAAAAATACCTGCAGAAACATAGCCATATTCTTCATTAAAAAGGATTTCCTTAGCCGTATCGGTAATCTCTATAGGAGAAGAGACAAAGTTGGCAGCAATAGTTCCGTCGGGAGTAGTAAGAGCCGTCTGGGTGTCATTGATATACAATTCATCTATAGAAACCCCTTCTATAACAACAGGTTCATAGAGCTTAATCCCCTTATCTGTATAGATATAAGCCTGCTGTACTTTCTGATTATCATAGCTAAAGAGCAATTGGCGATAGCCAGGGGAAAGATTTAGCTTTACGGTTTTGCCCGCTACAGTAATAGGATTAAGAGCTTTTCCTATGAAGAGCTGTATATTTTGACGTATTTTGTTCAAATATGCCTCACGATTTCCAGAGAAACGGGTAAGGGTCATTAGGTTGCGAGAGGTTCTACCTTGTAAAGTGTAAGTATCGCCTTCTTTTTTGATAATATCATAGAAAATATCCCCTCCACGAGCATTGGGATGCTGAGCTGAAGTGGTTCTGAAGTGATGTAGCACTTCATTATAAGTATCAAAGCTCAGGGAAAGCTTTTCGGTGAGCTGATAGGAATAGAAAGAAGCTACTTCATCATTATTAATCATAAATTCAGAGGAAGCCACAACTTTTCCATTATTGAGCTTGAGAAGAATATTATACCCTCCTATCGCTCGATGTACATAATCGGTAGTTTCCAGTCCTTGCCTATACACCTCTGGATAACACGAGAGCAACCAGTAACCATCGTATTCTAAGGCGGTTTTATTCTCATTGAGCTTATCTGCAGTACGTTCTGCAGGGGTTTTATCAAAGACTTCTTCCTGCCTATAATCACAAGAAGTCCATAAAGACGCTCCCAAAAGTAATATAATGTATTTTCTCATAAGTTCTTTTTTAATTATTCTAAGGTAGTGAAATCTTTTCTAGGAACGGTATTTCCTTCGAAATCTTTTCCTACTACATAGGGATAACGGCTACGAATTTCAGCACGTAATTCATCCAAATTGATATTCCATTCATTAGAGAGATAGCTCTTTATAATACCGATTTTCTGTTCTATCTTCTGCTTTCCTGTATAGGTCTCTGTAGAACGAATTTTTGCATTAGCTGTTTGAAGTTCTTCCTCCCATACTTTAGTAGAGAAATAAGGACGGTAAGTATTGGGGTTCTGTAGGGTTCCATAATTGACGAACTTTGCTTTCCAAGCTGTATAAAGAGCATCATTAAAGCCATCATTATTGGCATCAGTACCTGGGTGATTGGCAATATCACATCCACAGTCCAATGTAGCGTTATAATAGACGATATAACGAGCGATCATCTCCACAAAGTCCTCATCCTTATCAAAGGAAGAATAAGCGGTCATAAAGCCGGCTTTAAGAAAATCATCTCCTGTCCATACAGACCAGCTATCTCTTTTGTAATCAGAGGCTGAGACCCTTTCATAGTCAGAGGTGTAGAGCTTGGCTTGGTGCCAAGTGTGGGCATTCTCGTGATAGAGAGTAGCCAGCATATTCTCATTCAGATAATAAATATTATCCGTCTTGAGATGGTTCATCTCCAAGAGGTGAATTTTGACTCCTGCCACAGCAAAACCTACGTACTTATTCCCGTTAGGAGCAAATGCAGGTTCTCCTATGAGAATGACCGTATTAAAGGAGTGTTCTTTCATAAACTGCTTAGAAGTTACCTTGATATAAGGTTCTATAAATAGGTAACTGAACACATTGGAAAAAACAATCGCTTTTTCATACTTAGTAGGAGTGAAAGTATATCCTCTGTTGATTTCACGTTCTAGAAATCGGTAGATGATGCGAATCCCATAGGGACGAGCAAAATCTCTTTCCAAGCGATCATCTAAGGGAGTATGGGTATCCATCACTTGGGTTCCTTCCTCTCCCCCAAGCTTACTTTCGGAAGATACCTTATCATTACTACAGCTGAAAAGAAAAGGAAGAGATGCTAATATATATAGTATTTTTTTCATAAGTAAAGTATTTGTTATCTAGGATTAGGTTGTATGCCTGCCTTAATAGAAGAGGCTGGAAGCTGAATGGCTCTACGCTCATCGGAAGCCGGAAGACTTGCTTTGAACTCGTTCAGGTGCCTATCTACATTATCAGTCTGGAAACGAGACACTTCTATATTATATCGCTTAACATCTTGCCAGCGTAAGCCTTCGCCAAGGGTAAGGATACGACGACACTGAAGCAAGTAATGTAAGAGCGGTTCCGCAGTACCATCATTGGCAATAGGAAAAGAGGGGGTCAGCTGTTTTTTCTGGGTAAGACCGTCCTGAGTATTCTGAGAATAAGCCATTGCGTTATAGAAGGACTTTACTTGGTCTAGAGTTACCTCATTACGAGAGGAATAACTTAAGATCGTCTTCTGTTGGATAAACTTAGATGTCCAGAGGTTCAAATCCTTCAAGGCAGCTTCATATTCTCCCTTATGAATTTTTGCTTCGGCACGTACCAAGAGTGTCTCATCTGTTGTGAAAGGAACAATTACGGTTCTAGAGGTACTTCCAGTAGAAAAAGAAGGAAATTTATCAAAGAAAACAGTACTATTACGCCCATTATCTACCTTAATAGGCATAAACCAATAGAATTCGTATCCATAATTATTTTTCCCTGATTTTCCTTGAGGATCCCATACATTCTTAGCCTCAATAGTCTGTGTTTCGGAGATAAAAACATTATGTGTATAACGCTTTGCCACCCCTTGGGTATAATAAGCAGTAGGAAGCTGAGAGGAAATAGGTAAAAGCAATAAGTTAGCCTCTATATCTTCACGTGCATAGTATAGGGCTCGACTTCCTTGGTTAGTACTTCCTGCCTTATTCACATCACGGAAATCTTCCCAATTCCTAAGCAAAGACTTAGTAGTAACATCATTGGTAGAAAGGACATTATTGGTATATTCTATTGCCTTGTCCCAATTCTGGTAATAGAGATAGAAACGAGCGGCAAAGGCATTAGCTGCTTTCTTGTTAAAGTGATACTTAGGCATCTGGTAATAACTATCCTCTATCAATGGAAGTCCTTCCTGTAAGTCGGCAGCAATATGCTGATAGACCTGAGCTACAGTACTTCTACCATACTTAGGATCCAGCTTCGTCTCAGAGGTAAGTGCATAAGGTATCCCCAAGTCGGCATTACTAGTAGTAGGATTATACGCCTTACAGAAGGTATTGACCAGCTCAAAATGTGCATAAGCACGTGCTAGCAAAGCCTCTGCTTTGGCTGGGTTGAGCTTAGGATCATTTCCTAATTTAGCAATTCCTTCTAAGGCTTCATTAGCGTGACTAATGGCTTTATAGTTCTGTGTCCATACATATTCCAGCCCTTCATAGTTCCCATATTCATTAATAGTTTTCCAATAAACGACCTCGTCAGTAAGGTAATTAAAGTCCGTTACGATAGTTCCATTATCAGCTATATTATCACTAGAATACTCATTAAGCATCATAGCACTCGCCCCAGGGTAAGCATTCACTAACACTCGCTTAATACGCTCTGGAGAATTCACAGGTACTTGGCTATCAGGAAGCTCATCAAGGAGATCACTACAAGAAGAGAACAAAGAGATGCCTGCTATCAGGTATATTATTTTTTTCATTATTCACTGTTTTAAATTATTATTACAATCCTATGCGCAAGGTAAAAATCAATCGCTTAGGAGAGATAGGAGTATGTCCATTGGCTAGGAAGTCAGGGTCATCACCATTAAGTTTCTTATCAGCATAGAGAAGTGCCAAGTTAGTAGCTTGTAGCTTCACACTAAGCTGACGAATACGGCTTTCTCGTAAGAAATTTCTATCAAAGGTATAGCCTAAAGAAATTTCTTTCAGACGGATATTATCCCCTTTGGCGATACGTACGTCAGAATAGTCATAAGTTAGATAGGCTTGGTTAAGCTCTTTCCAGCCATTGAATAATCTTTGGTACATATAGGTTGTATAGAGAACAGGCACATCGGTTTTGTTCTCATCACCAGGGTATTGCCAACGGTTATTAAGCTCTCGTGGCACTGTAGTATAGTCATTGTATATATTTCTCATTCCTCTTAGGCGCACGACGTTTCCATAAGAATAGGTCAGTACCACTCCTAAAGAGATTCCTTTGTAATTAAGGGTATTCGTAAAGCTTCCCTTATCGGTAGGAATAAGCGTTCCAGAGTATTTTAGAAAATCTACATTCGGACTATCAAAACGTACTCCGTTGATGGTCGTTTCTCCATTTTGATCTTTGAAAGTAGGGAGTCCTCTATTATCCAATCCGTTAAAAGGTACTGAGAAAAGGGATTTTAAAGGATAACCTTCTTTGGCAAATCCTCCTTGTGAAGTAGCTTTCTTAGAGTTATACCCAACCATATCCTGAATAGTAGGATTGGTAAGGAGCTTGGTTACTTCATTGGTTGCACGAGAATATACAAAAGAAGTTCTCCAAGAGAAATCAGCTGTTTTGATATTGGTAGTTTCCAAGCCTATTTCCAATCCTTGAGTACGCATCTCTGCCATATTTCCTTTTTTGACAATAGTACCACTGACTCCTTGTGTGGTAATTCCTCCTATAAGGTCATAATTCTTACGGTTGAACCAAGTCAAAGATAAGTTCACACGGTCATTGAAGAGTCCAAAATCCGCCCCTAGGTTTAGTTCTTGGTTTTTCTCATAAGTAAGGTCGTGGTTGGCTGTATTGGAGATGCTCAATCCCAACTCTCTCTGAGAGGAGTTACGCCAAGGGTCATTCGTATAGATTTGAGAAAGGGAGTTGCTCACTGAAGGAGCTACGGCAGTTACCCCAAAAGAAGCGTTGAAGCTTAGGTGAGAAATTGGTTTAAGATATTGAAAGAAGTGCTCTTGAGTTACATTCCAGCTCACTCCTGTATTCCAAGTAGGCATCCAGCGGATATAAGGAGAAGGACCAAACTGGTTAGAAGCATCATAGCGCAAGGTACCATTGACGGTATAGCGATTCTTAAAGGTATAGGTAGCATTCCCGAAGAATGCTTGATTGTTATTAATAGTATTATTCAAGCTATAATAAGTATACCCTTGTTCTTGCCAGAACTGGAACCATTTGTAGGAATAAGTCCCATAATTTCCAGAGTTATATAAGAGCCCAAAATGATCTGTAATATCATTCGTATGCTTAGCATTATCCATTTCAAATCCTCCAAAGAGTCCGAGCGTATGTAATCCATTGGCAAAAGAATCATTATAATTGAGGGTAGCTCGGAAAGTATTAGCGGTAGTGGTCGCTTCTGTTTTTCTACGAATACCTCCTTCAGGAAGTACCGATACAGGCAAAGCAAATGGATTGTTGGGATCTTTGTAGAGATACTTATTATAGGTTCTTATTAAGGCATTGGGCATATACCTAAATGAGTTCGCATAATTTGAGTTTTCATTCAGTTCCTTATTGGCTATATTGGACTGATAACGAATAGCGCCCATTAGAGTAGCTTTAACTTTAGGTGTAATTTTATAAGTAAGCTGAGCTTGAAGTCTCAATGTTGCTATATCAGTATCTGTATAGGAGTTATTAATCTCTTCCAAAGCATTGTAAGGCGTATATCTATACTTATAATGTTCCTTGGGATCCAAAATACGAGAATGAGTAAGCGCATAATTATAAATAGATCCTTCTGTTATAATTGGTGTAGATTGTGTTTTATAAGAAAGGTCTGTGATAACATTCAAGGAAAACTTAGAAGAGAGGTTATAGTTCGCATTAAGGTTTCCTGAATATTGGGAATAAGTAGTGTTCTTTTGCCAGCCTGGGTCAGAAAGGAGGCTTAAGGAAGCATAATAAGAGGATTTATCACTTCCAGAAGAAAAAGAAAGTGTATGGTTCTGCATAATACTTGTCTGGAAGAGCTCCTTGAACCAGTTGGTATTCCTTTTTTCAGCGGCTTGCATATAAGCCAATCGTCCTTCAGGAGTATTGGGTACAGCGAAATTCCCATTAGCATCTACTACATTGTGTAACTCGTACATTCTACCCATCAATCCTTTTCTCTCCCAGATAGAAGTAATATCAGGGGTAAGGTGTCCTCCACGAATCAACTCCTGAATAACAGACATCTGGTCTTGAGAATTCATAATATTATATTCCCCATAAGTAGGAATAAAACGAAAAGTAGATTCATTCGTATAAGTAATAGTACTTGCTCCTGAAGTACCTTTCTTAGTAGTTACCACTACCACACCAGCAATAGCTCGAGGACCATATACCGCTGTAGCAGAAGCATCCTTAAGCACCTTAAAGCTCTCAATGCTCTCAGCAGTAAGCCCAGGAATAGCTGAAGCAATCAGCATTTTAGCATCATCAGAGACGAGCTCCTCAGGCTTAAGGTCTATATCATCCTGCAGAATCACCCCATTGAGTACCCATAGAGGTTTTACTTCTTTGGAAATAGAGGTTTGCCCACGGGTATTGGTATTCATAGGAGCAGAAACCTCTTTTTTAGTAAGCTGTTCACCTGTTGCTAGCAAAGTAACATCTACAACAGAAGAAGTAGGAGTTATTTCCTGCGTTTGCATTCCTTTCAAAGAAAAAACCAAGGATTGCCCCTTGGAGAGAGTCAGGGTATAAAGCCCATCAAAATCGGTGTGAGTAGAAAGGGATGTCCCCTTAACCGTCACCAAAACCCCTGAGAGGGGCTTGGACTTAGCGTCCTTGACCGCCCCAGAGATTTTTAATTGCTCCTGAGCGAAGGAGGCAACGCCTCCTCCCAGAAAGAGCAATAGCATTAGTAGCATTTTCATTCTCAATGTATTCATATCTTATTTTTCTTGTTGTTCCCTCTGAAAATAAACAGCTTTTTCAAGCAAAATCAAGCTTTTCCTTGCTGTAAATTTGAGTTACAAAGTTACAAAAAAGAAACGAATCCAGTCATTTTTTTAACATAAAAAATCCTTACAAAATAAGACTAAGAACTCTTTTTTATTAAATAACTGTTAATCATACACATTCACTCTACTATTGATATAAAACAACAGCCCCAAGCAATGTCTTTGACCATCAAAAGTACTTCCCTTCTTCTAGACAATAAAAAAATCCCTTCACTAAGGAAAGGATTTTCAAGGTTTGTTACACATTTTTTATTTCTTAACAAGCATCCACACATTAGCATCTCTTGCTGCGGTGAGCTTATAATAATCATCTGAATATTCCTCTACAATATAGGGGGATTGCTTAGCTATGTCCTCCATAAACTTCCCTAAATGCTCTCTACAATAGAACAAATGGTTTCCTTCATCCTTAGGGTTATTTATAAGAATTTTCACCTGATTAGCCGCTCCTGCCACTCCTACAAAGTCCATCATATAGTAAGCAGTGAGCTTGTAGGTGTCATCTGTATCATAGACATTCTCCATATAGAATCCTGTGGATCGGTCTCCTTCGTTTCCATCCATTGTAAGAAAGAGCAATTGTTCAGAAAGGGTAAATCCTGGTAATAAGCGAGCTGTTCTGCGCCTAGTGGTATTGAAACTTCTAACCAAAGAAGGAGACACATAACCGTTCAAGAACCATATCTGGAAGCTACTTCCCGCTGTTGTAGGAGGAAGCAGAGGAGACGTTACAAAATCCGAGCTGATACTTCCGTCAGGGGTAGTCAAGGCAGTCTTAGCATCGTTCAGGTAGAACTCTGAGAGAGTATGCCCATTAATAGTCACTGGCTCATAGAGCTTGATTCCCTTTTCGGTAAGGATAAAAGCCCGTTGTTCATACTTACGTCCTTCGTCATAGATGAAAGCCAACTGACGTACGCTGGGAAAGAGGTCAAGCTTCACTTCTACCCCTCCTACTTGGATAGGAGAAAGTCCTTTGTTCTTAAGTACATCTCGGTTTTCTCGGATTTTGTTAAGGAAAGCCTCTCTATCGGTAGTGAGCTTGGTCAGGGTCATTATATTTTCATTTCTTTTCCCTTTGAGAGTGAAACCTCCATCTTGCTCTTTTTCGATAATAAAATCCACTTCTCCTCCTTTAGCATTAGGAAAGTTAGACGTTACGTGAGAGAAATGATGGAGTACTTCTCCATAAGTATTGAAACTCAAAATCGGAAATTCCGCCAATGAATAAGTATAGCGAGAGGTATCTTCGTCATTAGTCGTTTTCACCTCTGAAGAGGCGGTTACCTTTCCTTCTGAGAATTTCAGGACAAAATTATACCCTCCTAAAGCATGGTGGTACTTAGGATAATCATTGGTAGAAGGAAAAATTGTAGGATAATAAGGATATACCCAAAAACCATCTCGATATTCTTCAGGATAGTAGGTAAGAAGCCAATATCCATTATCTCCTTCCAGAACTTGCTTATATTTGCCTAAAACAGAGAGGGTACGCTCTGTAGGTTTTTGTTCGAAAACAGGATCTTCCTTATACTGGCAAGCAGTAAGAGAGAGCAAAGCAAGGCATAAGCTGATATATTTTTTCATAATTAATTGTCATTTAAGTTAGAGAAATCTTTTCTGGGCACTGTATTTCCATAGAAATCTTTCCCTACTACATAAGGGTATCGGCTACGGATTTCAGCACGTAGGGCATCAAGGTCAATATTCCAAGTGGTGGAAAGATAGTTCTTCATAATGGCTATTTTTTGCTCTATCTTTTCCTTACCTGTATACTGTTCTGTATCACGGATTTTCGTATTGGCACGCTCCATCACCTCTTGCCATACTTGAGAAGAATCATAATTTACATAGCGGTTATCATAGAGCAATCCATAGTTCCAGCGCTTATTTCTCCAATTGTAATAAGCCACAGCATCATAACCATCAGGGAAACTCTGCAAATCAGGATCAGAGGAATTCCTACCCCATTTAGTCTGGTCAGTAGTAGCACAGTTACAACCATCCAAATCTGCATTGAAGAAAACAATATAGCGGGCTAAAAGCTCTACGAAGTCCTCATCTTTGTTAAAGCTGGAATATCCTGTAATAAACCCTGCCTTGAGGTAATCTTCTCCTTGCCAAGAGGTTGTCCAGTTTCCTCCTTTATAGTCATTTCCTGAAATTCTCTCATACTCAGGGTCAAAACGAATAGACTGATGCCAAGTATGAGCATTCTCGTGGTAAAGAGTTACCAAGATATTATCATTGAGCCAATAGATATTATTAGGTTCTGTATTATTAATCTCGGTAAGGTGAATCTTGACTCCTGCTACAGCAAGCCCTACCAGCTTAGACCCATTGGGGTTAAAGGCAGGGTCTCCTATAAGGATTAGTGTCCTAAAAGAGTGCTCATTGAGGAACTTCTGGGAGGTCATCTTCACATAAGGCTCAATAAAGAGATATTTGAAGATATTGGCGAACTCCACTGCTTTTTCATATCTTACAGGAGAAAAAGTATAAGTACGGTCTACTTCTTCCTCGATAAACTGGTATAATACGCTTATATTATAGGGTTTCTCTACATTGTTATAGAGGTATCTATCCAGTTCGTTCTGAGGGTTAATCCGCTCATTATGCTCTATAGAGGGCATTAAGGAACTTTCATCAGAAAGTTTGTCATTAGCAGTACATCCTACAAGGCTTACTGCTAGGAGAGAATATAGTATTTTTTTCATAAGTTCAGTGTTTTATCTTGGGTTGGGTTCCATTCCTGCTCCTAAGACCTCATCGGGGAGCTGGAAAGTGTTTCTAAGATCTCCGGAGGTAAGTATATCGGATACTTGATAGGTTCCGTTTCCATATTTTTGGTAACGAGGCACTTCTATATTGTACCGCCTAATGTCCTGCCAGCGGAGTCCTTCGCCAAGAGTTAGGATACGGCGACACTGAAGCAGGTAGTGTAGCATAGCTGTTTGATCTTCCGAAAGGGTGTTGGTAAAAGTAGGATGAAGATTTTTCTTCTGAGTAACTCCTTCCACAGTACTTTGGGAATAAGGCATATTGGTATCATTATAGAAAGTCTTGATATCATCTACCGTAAAACCTGTATTTCTATTGGTAGAGCCTCGTATAGTTAGTACCTTAACATAGCCCTTAGTCCAAAGGTTCAGGTCTTTGATAGCTCCCTCAAGGTCATTTTTCATAATCTTTGCTTCGGCACGTACCATAAGGGTTTCATCGGTAGTAAAAGGCACAATGATAGTCCCATAGAGGTCAGATCCTCGTTTAAAACGAGGAAATTTCCCCATCAGTACAATATCATATTCCCTACCTCCCGTATTGTTCGTAAAGGGAAGGAACCAATAGCGAGAATACCCATTGGTAGCATTCTGTGCTAAGGGATCCCAAAGGTTACGTGCTCCTAAGGTCTCTTTTTCAGAGACAAAGAAGTTATGGATATAGCGAGCAGGATTGTTTTCGTTAAAATAACTTGCCTCAGAGATTTCTGTATAGGTAGGTTGTAGCATTAGGTTGGCATCTATGTTTTCCTTGGTATAATAGAGGGCATAGTTATTCCTACGAGTGGAACCTATCTTGGCAGCATCACCGAAATCGCTCCATTTCCTAAGGAGATTGGTAGTGGTAGCATCATTCTCTGTAAGGACTACATTGGCATAGGCTATTGCCTTATCCCACTGCTGGTAATAGAGAAAGAAGCGAGCGGCAAAGGCATAAGCAGCCTTTCTATTGAAGTGATACTTAGGCATTTGATAATAGTTATCATCAATTAGGGGAAGTCCAGCCTCAATATCTGTAGCAATTTTTTGATAGAAGTCAGCTACATTCCCACGAGGATATTTTACAATGAGCTTATCCTCTATCTGGGTCATATAGGGAAGTCCCAAATCAGTACTACTGGTAGTAGGATTATATGCTTTACAGAAGACATTGGCTAAGCAGAAATGTGCATAAGCACGAATCATCAGCGCTTCCCCTTTGGCGGGGTTTAGGGAAGTGGCATTGCCCAACTTCTCTTCTATTGCTTTTAGGGCACGATTGGCAGAGGAAATAGCATCATAGTGGTATTCCCAAAAATAATGTAAGCCATCGTAGTCCCAATATTCTTTTACAGGTTTCCAATAGGCTGCCTCCCCTGCAAAGAAAGGTACATAAGGAATCACTTCCCCATTATCGGCAATATTATCCGAAGCAAGCTCTGTGATATAGGTAGCAGTTGTCTTAGGATAGGCATCAGTAAGTACCGCTTTTACCTCTTCGGGAGTGGAAATCTCCTGTAACCTTTTATCGGGCATCTCATCGAGTAAGTCATTACAGGAGGAGAGCGCAAAGGCAGTTATTATAAGTATATATATCTTTTTCATTGTCAATAGTTTTTAGGTTATAGTCCCACACGTAGGGTAAATATCAATCTCTTAGGAGCAATAGGGGTGTTGGAGATTAGGTAATCAGGGTCATCGCCATTGAGCCTCTTATCGGCATAAAGTAAGGCAAGGTTGGTAGCTTGCAACTTTACACTAAGCTGGCGAATACGAGTCTCCCGCAAGAAATTTTTATCAAAAGTATAACCTATAGAGATTTCTTTTAGGCGAATATTATCTCCCTTGGCTATACGCACATCGGAATAATCATAAGAGCGATAAGCTCTATCTAATAGACTATTATAACCATATCGGTACTGCTGGTAACCACTGAAGAGCACAGGAATATTAGTTTTTTTCTCATCTCCTGCGAACTGCCAACGGTCATTGACTTCATTAGGAATAGAAGTAGCATCCGCATAAGTACCGCTATAGATATTCCTAATTCCCTTAAGGCGTACCACATTTCCATAAGCATAGGTAAACACTACTCCTACTGATATTCCCTTGTAGGAGAAGGTATTGCCCAAGCTACCCCTATCGGTAGGAACAAGGGTTCCTGAATACTTAAGGAAATCTACCCTTCTGTCCTTCATATCAATATTGAAGCGAGTGGAGTTGCCCTGTTGGTCAAGGAAAGTAGGGAGTCCCTCCCCATCCAAGCCATTGAAAGGTACTGAGAAGAGAGAGCTTAGGGGATATCCTTCTCGAGAGAATCCTCCAGTTCCTGTATAACCTACCATATCCCCTATAGTAGGAGCGGTGTTGAGCTTGGTAATTTCATTGGTATTATAAGAATGTACAAAGGAAGTTCTCCAAGAGAAGTCCGCTGTCTTGATATTGGTAGTTTCCAAGCCTATTTCAAGCCCTCGACTACGCAATTCAGCTATATTACCACTCTTGGTGATAGTCCCCCCTACCCCTTGTGTAGTTACATTCCCTATAAGGTCATAGCTCTTACGCTGAAACCAAGTCAAGGATACATTCAATCGAGATTTGAACAAACCAAACTGAGTGCCAAGGTTTAGCTCTTGATTTTTCTCATAAGTAAGGTCATTATTAGCCAAATTAGAACGATAGATACTGGGTTCCCTTTCAGCAGAGTTACGCCAAGCCAACTGATAATACAGCTGTGCTAAGGAATTACTCATAGAAGGCGCTACTGCTGTTACCCCATAGGAAGCACTGAAACTTAAGTGTGAGAAAGGCTTGAGAGAGGAGAAGAATTTCTCCTGAGCTACATTCCAAGTAACTCCTACATTCCAAGTAGGCATCCAGCGGACAAAGCGGGCTCGACCAAACTGGTTCGAAGCATCGTAGCGTAAGGTACCATTGAGTGTATAGCGACTATTATAGGTATAGGAGGCATTCCCGAAGATAGCCTGGTTATTATCCACTGTATTGGTAATATCATAATAATCCTCGGACTGTTCTTGGAGGTATTTGAAGAAATTATAGGTATAAGCTCCCAAATTTCCTGCATTATAGATAGTTCCATAAAACCTATTGGTGTCATCCGTTTTTTTAGTATTATCCATATCAAACCCTCCATAGAGTGCTACTGTATGAAGCCCGTCAAGGAAAGTATCATTATAGTTCAGGGTAGCACGGAAGTTATTTCCATTGGAAGTACGTACGCGCTTGATACGCACCCCTCCTTGAGGAAGTACCACCTGAGGAATAGAAAATGGATCATTAGGATCTTTGTAGAGATAGGAGTTATAATCCCTTACCGTTTCATTAGGAGCAGCTCTAAAGCGTTCTGCATAGTTGGATTTTTCAGTTCGTTCTGTATTACGGATATTGGACTGGTAGCGGATAGCTCCCATCACTACTGCCTTGAGCTTAGGGGTGATATTATAAGTAAGCTGTCCCTGAAGGCGCAAGGTAGCCAAGTCTCTTGTAAGATAGTCATTATCTATCTCACTGAGAATATTACGGGGTGCATAATAGTAGGAATAGCTATCTTTAGGGTCGAAGGTACGAGGATAGGCCAAAGCATATTCATATAAGTTGGTATAAGAACTTCTCTGCTCTTGATAAGATAGGTCGGTTATCACATTAAGGCTGAGCTTAGAGGAGAAGTTATAATTGGCATTAAGGCTTCCCGCATACTGGTTCATTGTATTCCCTTTTTGCCATCCTGGGTCAGAGAGAATATTCAAGGAGGCATAATAGGTGGATTTTGCCCCTCCTGCTGATAGGGATAGGGTATGATTCTGCATAATGCTTGTCTGGAAAAGCTCCTTGAACCAGTTGGTATTTCTACGTTCTGCAGCTCTTAAATATGCCAAGCGCCCTTCTTCTGTATTGGATACCAAGGGTTGCCCATTACTCCCGAGAACATTCATTAGCTCATACATACGCCCTACCACTCCCTTGGTGCGAGCGGTTACAAAATAATTAGCAGGCATACGTCCTTTTCGCATAGCTTCTTGTAGGAATCCCATTTGATCTTGGGAGTTCATAATGTTATATTGGTTATAAGAAGGAATCATTCGGAAAGTAGATTCATTGGTATAGGTAATAGTACTACTTCCAGAATTCCCTTTTTTAGTGGTAACCACCACCACCCCTGCAATAGCACGAGGTCCATAGACAGCGGTAGCTGAGGCATCTTTAAGCACCTTAAAGCTTTCGATACTTTCAGCTGTAAGCCCAGGTATAGCAGAGGCAATCAGCATCTTGGCATCACCTGAGACAAGGTCTTCAGGCTTGAGGTCTACCTCATCCTGAAGAATCACTCCATTAAGCACCCAAAGGGGTTTGGCTTCCTTAGCAATAGAAGTTTGCCCTCGGGTATTGGTATTCATCGGGGTTTCTCCTTCTTTTTTTTCTTTGGAAGCGACCTCTCCTTCACGAAGCATAGCAATATCTACAATAGCTCCTTGAGGGGTAACCTCCTGAGAGGTCATTCCTTGTAGAGAGAAGACCAAGGTCTGTCCCTTGACTATTGTCAAGGAATACTTTCCTTCAAAATCAGTATAGGTATTCTGTGAAGTACCCTTCACACCCACCTGCACTCCCACAAGTGGCTTAGACTGAGTGTCCTTAACCACTCCTGAGACTTTCAATTGCTCCTGAGCAAAGGAAGCATAACTTCCTGTAAGAAGGAGCAAGATTGTTAGTAACATCCTGAATTTTAATGTATTCATATTTTAATTTTTCTACTGTTATCTAAAAAAGGAAAGCTTTCTTGATATATGTAAAACTCCCTTTATCCTGAAATAGAATAGCAAAATTAAAAAAAACAAATGGTTTTATCTATTTTTTTAACACAAAAAAAATATTTATAAAACCCAATAGATTATTATTTATTAATATTTGTTAATTTGATTAAGAGCTATCAATGAGCTCTCAGCTGATATAAGGATCCATACTCATATTCATTGAAAAAACCTTCTCCCTAATACTGAGGAAGAAGGTTTCTATTCAAAAAAAGAAAAGAAGCATCTCTTATTTGTTCAAATGTAACCAATATTCACTATTATTTACACTAGTAAGTTTATAATAAGTTCCCATATCTTCTACCTGATAAGGACTTTGGGTTTCAAGTTCTTTGTAAAGAATATTCACTAGATAGGAAAAGAATTGAATATAATTCTTCCGAGCTCCTGACCTATAAGCCTCATTATCAGCAGGGTCTTTCAGTAGGATACGCACTTGATCAGAGTGTTCCCCTACAGCTACAAAGTCAGCTTCATAGTAGGTTGCCGCTCCATAAGTATTATCACTACTGGTTACATATTTGTAGAATCCTGTGGCATCTTGATCATCATTTCCATTGAGAATCTGTACTTTTAACACCTTATCCCAAGACATATCATACCAAGAATACTCCCACTGTGTCCAAGCATTGGTATTGTTAAAAGTATTAGTAAAAGCAGTAGAGACCCCTGAGCCTCCAAAATCAATTGTTTTAGCTGTTCTCGTGATTTCTATAGGACAAGCTACCAAGGTAGTAGAAATAGCCCCATCTGGCGTTTTCAGAGCTGTATTATCATCATTAAAATTCAATTGATTAAGGGTAACTCCATTAATAGTTATAGGCTCAAAAAAAACAATTCCTCTATCAGTCACTCTGAAGGCTTGTTGCTTGATTTCACTACCATAGGAGAACACAATCTGGCGATAGCTAGGAAAGAGCATCAGGCTTACAGAGGTACCTCCAAGAGTGATAGGAGTTAAGCCCTTACCTCTTAGGAGAGCTACATTTTCCCTTACTTTATTAAGGTAAGTTTCTCTATTCCCAGAGAACTTTTCTAAGGACATCTCTACATTAGAAGAGCGTCCCATTACGGTGAAAGTATCACCTTCCTTTTTCTGGATTACAAATTCAATATCTCCTCCACGAGCATTAGGAAACTGTCCTGAGGTTCTTCTAAAGTGGTGAAGTACTTTGTTATAGGTATCAAAACTCAGAGTAGGTCCCTCTGTTATCTGATAGGTAAAGAAAGAAGCTACTTCATCATTAGTTGTTTCCACCTCTGAGGAAGCCCATACTTTTCCTGATTTGAGCTTTAGGAATATATTATATCCCCCAAGCCCCCGATCCGCTCTGGGATAGCTAGCAATACTTCTATTTACCTGAGGATAATAGGAAAGAAGCCAATAGCCATCATATTCCAAATCTTTTTTATAAGCATCAAGGGTTTCTGTGGTTCTTCCTGCGGGTTTTTCATCAAATACTTCTGGTTCCTTATAGGTACAAGCAGCTATAAGTGGGAATATTAGGGTTAGTAGAATATATTTTTTCATATGCGAGTTCTAATCATCAGTTAATACAGAAAAATCTTTTCTAGGGACAGGATTTCCTTCAAAATCGCTACCCACTACATAAGGATAACGGCTACGTATTTCCGCACGGAGCTCATCAAGATTGATATGCCACTCATCAGTAAGGTACTTCTTAAGAATAGCTAGTTTTTGTTCTATTTTTTGCTTCCCCGTATAGGTTTCTGTAGGACGAATTTTGGAATCGGCTCGCTTGAGTTCCTCTTCCCATACCTTAGAGGATTCATAATAGTTCCATTCTCCATCATAAAGGCTACCATAGTTGGTGAATTTAGCCTTCCAAGCAGTATATAGAGCATCATTAAAGCCGTCACCATTAGTATCTAAGGAAGTATCAGTAGTAGCACAACCACAGTCCAATGTAGCATTATAATACACAATATAACGAGCTAAGAGCTCTACAAAGTCCTCATTACTGTTATAGCTAGAATATGCAGTGATAAAGCCTGCAGGAAGGAAATTACTGGTATTGCGATCCCAAGCCGTAATCCAGTTATCTCGCTTATAATCGGTAGCTGAGATACGCTCATATTCTGTAGAGAAAAGCTTTGCTTGATGCCAAGTATGAGCATTCTCGTGGTAAAGAGTCGCTAGGATATTGTCATTCAAGTAATAGATATTATTAGGTTCTATCTGATTGATTTCCAAGAGGTGAATCTTAATCCCTGCATTGGCAAAGCCAGTAATCTTAACCCCAGAAGGGTTAAACGCAGGCTCTCCTATCAGTACCACCGAATTAAAGGAATGTTCCTTCATAAACTGCTGTGAGGTTACCCTAATATAGGGTTCTACGAAGAGATAGTTAAAAACATTAACAAACTCTACTGCTTTTTCATATTGGGTAGGAGCAAAGGTATAAGAACGATAGATTTCACGTTCAAGGAATCGATAGACGATATCAATATTATATGGCTTAGAAAGCGTTTTCTCAATATAACGATCTAGCGCATTTTGAGGGTTTAAGCTCTGTTCATCACCTCCTTGAGAGAGAATACCACTCTCTGAAGAAGTATCATTATCTTTGCCACAGCTCAAGAAGAGTAGTGGAAGGATTATTAGTATATAGTATATTTTTTTCATAAGGCAAAAAGCTTTAATTATCTAGGGTTAGGCGTAGTTCCTGCCTGAATGACCATAGCAGGGAGCTGTAAGGTTCTTCTAAGGTCACTGGGTGGAAGTGTCGTCTTAACAGTGAATAGGTTACGATTGATATTATCCGTCTCATAACGGACAACTTCTATATTATACCTACGTACATCCTGCCAGCGCAAACCATCTCCAAGAGTTAGGATACGACGGCACTGAAGTAAGTAGTGTAAAAGAGGTTCCTGCTTACCATCATTAAGAAGCGTAAATGAAGGAGATAACCTTTTCTTCTGGGTAGCTCCTGTATTGGTAGCCTCAGAATAGTTGATATTATTATAGAAATCATAGACTGTCTGTAAATCATTTATGGTATTACGATTGGTATAACCACTTATCGTTTTAACCTGAATAAACTTAGAAGTCCACATATTGATATCCTCCAAGGCACTTTGGTAGTTAGCATCTCCTCCTAAAAGGATTTTTGCTTCAGCACGTACCAGAAGGGTTTCATCGGTGGTAAAAGGCACCATCACACTTCTAGAATAGTCTCCTGAGAAAATAGGCCATTTGTCAAAGAAAACAATATCATTTTCGTTACTAGAAGTTTTGATAGGCATAAACCAGAAGAACTCATATCCGAAGTTATTAGATCCTGTTTTTCCTTCTGGATCCCATAGGTTCTTGGTAGCCACAGTCTCTTGGTTGGCAATACGGCTATTGTGAGTATATCGGCGAGAATAGTCCTCAGAGATATAGTTGGTAATCTGGGAAAATACAGGCAATAACAGAAGATTGGCAGGGATATCCTCACGAGTATAATAGAGCGCACGGCTTCCCTGCTTGGTACTTCCCGCCTTATTTACATCTCGGAAATCCTCCCACTTCCTCAGTAAGCTGAGAGTCGTATTATTATTAGTAGTAAGTACCTCATTAGCGGCATCTATTGCTTTTTGCCACTGCTGGTAATAAAGGTAAAAACGAGCAGCAAAAGCATAGGCTGCTTTCTTGTTAAAATGATATTTAGGCTGCTCATAAAAGCTATCATTGATTAGTGGAAGTCCTTGGGTAAGGTCGGCATCAATCTGCTGATAGACCTGAGCGAGAGTTCCTCTGGGCTGTAGGTTGTTAAGCTCTTTTTCTGGCTCAGTCTTATAAGGGATTCCCAAATCGGTAGCGCTTTCGGTAGGATGGTAAGGCTTACAGAAAAGGTTGGCTAGCTCAAAATGCGCATAGGCACGTGCCACAAGAGCTTCTCCTTTAGCAGCTTGTAACTCGGAAGTGTTCCCTAATTTTTCTATTGCTTCAAGAGCTGTATTAGCGTGATTGATAGCTTGGTAATGGTATTGCCATACATTCCTAAGTCCTTCATAATCAAAATATTCCTGTGCAGGTCGCCAGTAAGCAACCTCTTCACTAAGAAAGTTAGAGTAAGTAATAAGGCTTCCTCCATCCCCGATATTATCTGAGGAAAGTTCGTTCAGCAAACTAGCACTTACCTGAGGGTAGGCATATACCAAGAGCTTCCCTACTTTTTCAGGAGTATCGATACGTACTTGCGCATCAGGAATTTCATCTAGGAGCTTATTACAGCCCGTAATGATGAACAAAGAGGTAAGTATAAGGGTAATTTTCTTCATATTATAATTATTAAAGTCCTATTCGGAGAGTGAAAATGATTCGTTTGGGAGAGATGGGGGTATATCCATTGGCTAGATAGTCAGGATCATCTCCATTGAGCTTCTTATCGGCATAGAGTAAGGCTACATTAGTAGCTTGTAACTTAAGACTAAGCTGACGAATACGGCTATTCTGTAAAAATTCCCTATCAAAGGTATATCCTAAGGAAATTTCTTTCAGGCGAATATTATCTCCCTTGGCGATACGTACATCGGAATAATCATAGGTAAGATATGCCTGAGTTACATTCTTCCATCCTCCATATATTTTTTCATACATATAAGTTGTGTAAAGGCGAGGAATATTTGTTTTTTGTTCATCTCCTGCATATTGCCAACGGTTATTAAGCTCACGAGGTACATTGGTATAGTCATTATAGACATCGCTTACCCTCCTGAGTCGTACTACATTTCCATAAGAATAGGTGAGTACCACACCCAAGGAGAGTCCCTTATAATTAAAGGTATTGGTAAAACTTCCCTTATCAGTAGGAATGAGGGTTCCTGAATATTTTAGGAAATCCACATTCTGGCTATCAAAGCGAATATTACTAATAGTCGTATTGCCATCGGCATCTTGGAAAGTAGGAAGCCCTTTATTATTAAGCCCATTAAAAGGTACTGAGAAAAGGGATTTCAAGGGGTATCCTTCCTTAGCAAACCCTCCTGGTGAGGTAGCATCGGAAGAATTATACCCTACCATATCAGAGATATTGGGACTGGTAAGGAGCTTAGTCACCTCATTCTTGGCTCGAGAATAAACAAAGGAGGTTCTCCAAGAGAAATCCCCTCGCTGGATATTAGTGGTTTCCAAACCTAATTCAAGCCCTCGGATACGCATTTCAGCCATATTCCCTTTCTTAACAATATTTCCTCCCAATCCTTGAGTAATAATATCACCTATAAGGTCATAACTCCTACGATTGAACCAGTCTATAGAGATATTTATACGATCATCGAAAAGACCAAAAGCTGTTCCCAGGTTCAGTTCCTGATTTTTCTCATAGGTAAGGTTATGGTTAGCTTCATTACTAATGCGAAGTCCTATCTCCTGCTGAGAGGAATTTTTCCAAGGACGCGAAGTATAGATTTGAGAAAGAGAGTTGCTCACCGAAGGAGCTACTGCAGTTACTCCGAAAGAACCATATAAGCTCCAGTGAGAAAGAGGACTGAGATGCTTGAAGAAATTTTCTTGAGAGAGATCCCAACTAAGCCCTGTATTCCAAGTAGGCATCCAACGAATATAACGGGACTCACCAAACTGATTAGAAGCATCATAACGCAAAGTTCCTGTAAAAGTATAGCGGTTCTTGAATGTATAAGACGCATTTCCAAAGAAAGCCTGATAATTACTAATCGTATTATTGATTGCATAATACTTAGTGGCATCTTCTTCTTGGAATTTTTTGAATAACAGATAGTTATAGGTTCCATAATTCCCAGAGTTATAGAGGATTCCATAGTTTCTATTCACATCATTGGTATAACGAGCGTTATCCATATCAAATCCTCCAAATAAAGATACCAAGTGTAAGCCGTCTCTAAAGGAGTCATTATAGTTAAGGGTAGCCTTAAAGCTATTAGCTTGTTCTGTATTTTCTGTTTTTATACGAATACCCCCCTGAGTAAGTACCGGAATAGGTTGCGCAAAAGGATCATTGGGGTCTTTGTAAAGATAAGAATTATTATTTCTTACAATAGCATTGGGTATATAACGATAGGAAAGAGCTTCATTGGAGTTTTCTGTCTTTTCTTGGTTATATATAGAAGACTGGTAACGGATGGCTCCCATTACTACAGCCTCAAGCTTAGGAGTAATCTTCCAAGAGAGTTGTGCTTGGAGGCGCAAGGTGGCTATATCGGTATCCATATACGCATTCTCAATCTCATTGAAGATATTATAAGGCGTATAACGATGGGTATAGTATGCCTTAGGATCAAGGGTGCGAGAACGATTTAGTGCATACTTATAAAGTGAGCCTGTAGAGGAAATATAAGGAGAGGTTTCATCACGATAGGACAAGTCAGTAATAACATTCAGAGAAATTACCTTAGATAGGTTATAAATGGCATTGAGGTTCCCTGCATACTGAGCTAGCTTGCTCCCTTTTGTCCATCCTGGATCAGAGAGAAGGCTCAAGGAGGCATAATAAGAGGATTTCTCACTTCCTGAAGAAAATGAAAGTGTATGGTTCTGCATAATACTTGTTTGGAAAAGTTGCTTAAACCAGTCAGTATTTCTGCGTTCAGCAGCTTGCATATAAGCTAATCTCCCTGCTGCTGTATTGGGAACAACAGAGTTACCTTGTGCATTGAGGGTATTATAGAGCTCATACATCTTACCCATCACCCCTTTATCGGAAGAAAAGACCATATCATCTGCCTTAAAATGCCCTCCCTGTAGAAGTTCTTGAATAACAGACATTTGGTCTTTAGAATTCATTATATTATACTCTCCATAAGTAGGAATCAAGCGAAAAGTAGATTCGTTGGTATAGGTAAAAGAGCTACTTCCAGCAGTCCCCTTTTTGGTAGTAATCACCACTACCCCGGCGATGGCTCGAGGTCCATAGATGGCTGTTGCAGAAGCATCCTTAAGGACGTTAAAGCTCTCAATACTCTCAGCTGTAAGCCCTGGTATTGCTGAAGCAATGAGCATCTTGGCATCATCAGAGACAAGCTCCTCAGGCTTTAGGCTGATATCGTCCTGAAGAATCACTCCATTAAGCACCCAGAGAGGTTTTACTTCTTTTGCAATGGAAGTTTGCCCCCTTGTATTGGTATTCATAGGAGTATTCTTCTCTTTTTTCTCTGGCGTAGTTGTAGTTACTTTGTCTCCTTCCATAATAAGGTCCAGTACCGTTGTGGTAGGAGTTACCTCATAGGATTTCATTCCTTGTAAAGAAAAAATAAGGGTATCTCCCTTTGTAATCTCTATAGAATACTGCCCACTGAAATCGGTAACAGTACTATGAGAGGTATTCTTCACACTGATGAGTACCCCCACAAGAGGCTTAGCATTGGCATCCTTCACTATCCCCGTGAGAGTTTGCCTCTGTTGAGCTAAGGAGATATTTCCCATACTTAGGCAAAGAAATAACCCTAGCAGAAACTTGATTTTCAATATATTCATATCCTTAATTATAAGCACAATAATCCTTTCTATGAGGCTTATAGAAGAGATCTCATAGATAGAGCAAATATACAAAAAAAGAATTATCATACATATTCTTTAATTGTATTTTAACTAAAATGCTGTTTAATTAAAAAAATGAAGTCTTGGCAGCCTTAAAATTACAGATTTTTAAATCTTTTATTAGCAAAAAAAACTATTAATTATCCGATTTTTTGAGCTTTAGTAGGGAAGCATTCAGCTCAAATCCCAGAAGAAGAATGGTAGCATTGAGCCATATATATAATAGGAAGATGAGCAAAGCCCCTATAGACCCATACAGCTGATTATAGCGAGCAAAATGTTCTATATAAATCCCAAAACCATAGGTAGTAAGAATAAAAAGCAACAAAGTGAGCAATGAACCTGCCGAAAAGAAACGATTTCCTTTCTCAGGAGTACCAAAATGGAAAAGAATAGAAACACATAGGTAGGTTACTAGAATAAAAAACACCTTCTTAATCAGAGAAACCAGCCATTCCATTTGCTCAAATAGGGGCAATATCCCCAAACTGCGAACATACTCAAAGGCAAGCCAGAGAATCACTGAGAAAAGCAATACAAAGACCAAAAGCATAGCCACTCCCATTGAAATAAAATATTGCTGAATAACACCACGAGTTTGTTCTATATGATAAGAGGTTTCAAAGCCTCCAAAAACTGCGTTAATACCATTGGTAGTCAAAAAAATGGAAAGAATGAATACTGTAGAGAGTAAACCTGCTCGCTTTTTACTAGCAATATCCACGAAGATATCTTCAAAAAAAGAATGCGTCCCTGGAGGTAGGAGATTATCAATAAATACCCAAAAATCATTCTGAAAGTCCTCAATAGGAATATAAGGAATCAGATTCAGTACCACCAGTAAAAAAGGAAATATAGCTACAAAAAAACTATAGGAAATAGCACTTGCCCTATAGGTGAGAGCACCCCTAACAATCCCTATTGTATAGAGTACAAGGAGGTCATAGAGAGAAAAAGCCTGCTTTTTCCCCAAGGGAATCTGCTTAAAAAAATAAACTAATTTCTTTATCAAAGGAAGCGATTCTATATAGTCTTTCAGAGTTTTAGCCATTCATAAATTATTTGTTATACAGATATGAAAAGAACTCTTACAAAAGTATAAATACTTCTGTAAAAGTAGCTTTCTATTTCCTATTGTAAGCAAAGGTAATCTTACTAAGCCTGTTGCTTATGAAGCTTTCTCTCAGCTCGTTTCTCTTTGATACGCTCTATAATGGAACCAAAGAGCCAATAAGGAACCACATAGGTAAGAAGGAATATCATCAGCCAGAATCCCATTGTAGCCACTCCTAAGAAAGCTAGAAAGCCCAAATATTCTTGGAAAGAAAAATCTACTTGCATATTGTTGTTTTTAGTGAGGCAAAGATACAATCTTTTTCGAAATTAAAAACTCTTTTTTAAGAAAAATTTATTCCTATAGAAAAAAACAATACTCAAAGAGGCTGAAATAGATGAAAAATGTGTACTTTTGTGGCAAATTTTATATAAATGTCAAAAGGAGTTTTGCTCGTCAATCTGGGGTCTCCTGACTCCACCAAAGTGAGTGATGTAAGAAAGTACTTAGATGAGTTCCTGATGGATTCACGAGTAATTGATATGCCCTACCTGAGCAGGGCTTTGCTAGTCAAGGGGATTATCCTACATACACGCCCGAAGAAATCAGCTGCGGCCTATCAGAAAGTATGGACACCTGAGGGCTCCCCTCTAATAGTACATAGCCGTAAGCTCACCGAGAAGGTACAAGCACAAGTAACTATTCCTGTACGTATGGCTATGCGTTATGGAAACCCTTCTATCGCTTCAGCGATAGCTTCCCTAGCTCAGGAGGGCATTACAGAACTTTTCCTAATGCCTATGTATCCCCAATATGCGATGTCCACTACCGAGACTATTGAGGTACTCACCCAGAAGATTCTACGGAAGAAGTATCCGCATATACAGCTTACCTCTTTACCTCCCTTCTACAACCAACCTGAGTATGTCAGGGTACTAGTCTCCTCTATCAAGGAATACCATCGAGAGAATGAATACCTACTCTTCTCCTACCACGGGATACCCGAAAGACATATCCATAAGAGTGATGTTACCCATTCCCATTGCCAAATAGATGGTTCTTGCTGTAACACCCCCTCCCCTGCCCACGCTTACTGCTATCGACACCAGTGTTATGCCCTTACTGAGGCTGTCGCACAAGAACTAAAACTAGATAAAGACACCTATAGCGTGTCCTTCCAATCTCGGTTAGGAAGAGACCCTTGGCTACAGCCTTATACCGATGCTACCCTAGAAGCCCTTGCCAAAAAGGGTATCAAACAACTATCCGTAGTAACTCCTGCCTTTGTAGCCGACTGCCTAGAGACTCTCGAAGAGATTGCTATGGAGGGTAAAGAAACCTTCCTTGAGCACGGTGGAACAGACTATCATTGTATCCCTTGCCTAAATGAACGTGATGATTGGAGCCAAGTAGTAGCCCAATGGATCCAGAAATGGCAGGGTTATTAACAAAAATACATGAATTGTGTATAATTATTCCTGAATAAACATTTCTTTCATTTTTATGTTAAAAAACCGGTTTTATGTATGTCATAAAACCGGTTTTTTAATAAAATATACTGTTTTCTCTATCTTCTAGCCTGTTCATAACTCTGTGTATAAGGCTATTCTTCTAAAGATAGTTAAGAGGTTAGTTGGTCATTTGTGAAAAATTGATTACCTTTGCCCTATCAAATACCTAATCAAAAGTAAAAATAATGACTGTAATGTTAAACAAAACTAAGTAATTATGAGAAAAACTTTACGTATCTTAGCAACAATTTCGTTGCTCACAGTGGGCTTTCTGGGGGCTAGCTGTAACAAAAACGAGGCAGATGAGCCCGCCACAAGACCTCAGACAGGAGGTGTACAGGAAGTTACTACTGGTACAGGTGTGCCTAACAGTAGTTCTGGAAGGTATCAGCTTGATACCAATTCCCGTATTCTCTATGAGCGTTCTGGCGACAATAACTGGAGAGCTATTGCCTCCTTACCTTCCTATACTGGAGGAAAGGTGTATGTAAATCAGGGAGCTCTATCCAATAATGTAGGAAATGATGGAGATTACTATGTACGTACTGGACAGAATAATAAAGTATATCAAAAAATCAATGGGGCGTGGACTATTCCTGTAGATGAAATTTATATTGCTGACACCAACTTTAAGAATGCTCTCTTGCAGGGTACTGAAGGTATGGGATCAGTAGATAGTAATAATGATGGTAAAATCAGCCGTGAGGAAGCCAAAGCAGTAGGTGCCATCCGTGTTTCAGATAAGAATATCCGCTCCTTATCAGGAATAGAGTTCTTTGAAAACCTTCAAGTGCTAGAAGCTAGCAATAACCACCTAACTTCTGTAAGTCTCAATAACTTAACCAAGCTTACTAACATCGTCTTACTAGGGAACCAGCTTAGTGGGATATTGGATTTCTCTGCTTTAATTAACCTCAAAACAGGATCTGAAACCCAAATTCTTCGCAATGGTAACAACCCTGATATCGTACGTATTAAGGTAGCTACCCCCGCTAAAGCTGCGGCATTGAACATTGTAGAGAATACTCTTAAGTACAGTAGTACAGATGCTACAGACCGAAATATTGAGCTTGACCCTATCTTAAAAGCGGCTATTATTGAGTCATCAGGTCGTAGTATTGACCGAAACAATGATGGAGAAATTTCTATGGGAGAAGCTGAAGCTTACAGTGGAGGAATTACTGCTAGTGCAGAAGGAATTACTTCTTTCAGTGGGCTAGAATACTTTAAGAATGTTACCTCTATCTATATTTTACCTTCAAGTGGGCAAAATACTCTTGCTGATGGAAAGAGAAAGATTTCCCTTACAGGGCTTTCTGCTCTTCACACTCTTACCATCTCCACTTCTACCCTTGAGGAAATAGAGCTTAAGAACTTACCTGTACTGAAAACGGTAAGATTGGTTAACAATAGTATCAATAAGGTATCTTTTGATAATACACCCTTAGTAGAGGATCTCTCTCTAGAGCGTAACAACCTTACAACTATTGATAATAATATCTTCAGTGTGCTTACTAAGCTTACCAAGCTGAACTTATTAGGCAACCGAATTACAGGTTCTATCAACCTTACCCCGCTAATTACAGATCTCTCTTCTGTAGCTGGTAATTTCCAGATAATGAGAACTTGTCGTGAATGTACTAAGAGCAATAATCCTGATGAGATTATTGTAAAAACAGCAGCGGAAGCTTCTGCTCTTAACACTGCCGATAGCACAGGAAAATATAGAGCTCAGAACAATGGTTCTGGAGATAGTACTACAGCTCTTACTATTCCTAACCGTCGCTTGAAAACTCTTCTGATTCAAAAGCTACAAAGGATTGACCGTGCTACCTATTTCAGATATACCGATAGCAACGAACTCTTCCAAGCTGATCTAGATAAAATCATTGATGAATTCACTGTAGATAATGGAGTTACAAACCTAGAAGGAGTTCAGTACTTGCGTAAAGTAAAGAAATTAATACTCTTTAATGAAGGGGGAACTACCATTGATGTTAGCAACCTTGCTCTACTTGAAGAGATACAACTAGGAGGAGTCATTGCCACCATCACCGGAAGCAACCCTACCCTTAAGACAATTGTAATTCCTAGCAATAGGAATATTACCAAGTTAAACCTTCTTGGCTTTAGCAATATCACTACCATTAGTACTGTTGAGGATAGCAATAACCGCTTGCCAATTACTTGTATTGCGGTTCCTGCTAGCCGAGTAGATGCTGTAAAAAGCAGCTTAAGAGATTGGCACAAGAACAAAGTTCAAACTACTACTTGTAATTAGGTTTTTGATATATTACTTTTTGAAAAGGCTACCCCATAAGAGGTAGTCTTTTTTATTATCTAACTATTGGCAATATAATAATTATTTTGTATTTTTGCCAATTAAATTAATCACTTTGTTTATGGAAGAAAATACACAAAACCCAGAGGCATTCTATGCCAAACTCAAGAATGAATTAGAGCAAACCACTGTATTCCCTTGTGAATACCTTTATAAGTTTATCCTCCCTGATCTAGCAGAGAATAGAGAAGCGCTCCACGCAGTATTTCTCAACTCCAATGCACTGATTACTGAGAAGCCCTCCTCTGGTGGTAAGTACATTGCCTATTCTGTACGCCTTGTGCTCTCTTCTGCTGATGAGGTTATCCATTACTACCAAGAAGCGGGCAAGATCAAAGGGATTATCTCTTTATAAACTTAGTATTACCAATGAAAGTATTACTCACTCCTTTACATATAAGCCTCTGTATATTGGCTTTCCTACTAAGCTCGTGGAATAGTCAAGGACAGACCAATGAAGAACTCTTTGCTCAGGCAGGAAGTGCTTACCAGCGAGAGGACTGGCAGGAAGCAATAGACCTCTACCAGAAGATTCTCCACCGTAAGTATACCTCTGCTAGCCTATACTATAATCTAGCCAATGCTCATTATAAAAAAGGAGAAATTGCCCCTAGTATCTATTACTATGAAAAAGCCCTACAGCTCGCTCCTAAAGACCCAATGATTCAAACCAACCTTACCTATGCCCAACGGATGTGTTTGGACAAAATTACGCCCGTTCCTAAGCTCTGGACAACACGCCTGATGGAAAGCATCAGCTGGGCAGAAAGCCCTACAGGATGGGCTATTTGGGCAATTATAACTCTATGCCTAGGAATAGGAGCTTTCTTATGGTACTATTTTACTCAGCGTATCTGGATGAAACGATTAAGTTTTACCCTATTTATCCTATGCTTAGTATGCTCTTTAGGATGTTATTTCTTGGGACGTATAGTAAGCCATTATACTCTCGAAAATGACTTTGCTATCTTATTCGAGAAGGAAGTACGCTTTTATGAAGCCCCTAACACCTACAGCAAAGAAGCTTTTTCCTTACACGAAGGCACTAAAGTAGAAATTATAGACACCTTTGAGGATTGGTGTAAGCTAAAAATAGCTGACGGACGTACTGGATGGGTTAAGAAAAGCACCTTAAGAACATTGTAACCAACCATAAGAAACATTGGAGTACATCTCTGCACTCCAATGCTTCTACTATACAATTTTTACGATGATTTCAGAACCAAAAACAGAACCCCATAATTGATATAAAAAGAATACTTACGATATTCAACCAGAACCCAGCCCTGACCATTACCTTCTGAGGTAGCATTCCTGTTCCAAAAGCAATTGCATTGGGGGGAGTAGCTACCGGAAGCATAAAAGCACAGGAGGCTCCTATTCCAATAATCATTGCTAACCCTAACGGATTCATTTGTAACTCTTGTGCAATAGAGATAAATATAGGCACTAGAAGAGCTGCGCTAGCGGTATTGGAGGTGAATTCGGTAAGGAAAATGATAAATGTTGCCACCAAAAGTGCTATCAAGAAGTGATGATTTCCTTGAACCAAGAATACAATCCATCCTACCATCGCTTTACTTGCTCCTGAACTTCCCAACACTGCACTTAGCGTAAGTCCACCTCCGAAAAGGAGCAATACACCCCAATCCGTATTTTCTTGTACTTGTTTCCAGCTTACTATTCCAAAAACACATACTAAAGCTGCCGCTACCAAAGCAATAATACTATCAAAGTCTCCCATTGGCTTGATACCAAAAAGTCCTGCTATAAATGGATTGAGTTGAGTAGAAAAAATCCAGCACAAAGCAGTTGCTACAAAGATGATAATAGCTCCCCATTGCTTAGCATTTAATGACGTTTCTTTCTCTTCCTCCTGCTCAAAACGCAAATGAAGCTTGGGACGAAAAACAATATACAAAACTAATACCATTAAGGGTAATAGTCCCGCTACTATAGGCATTCCATACCATAACCATTGCTGAAAGGTTACTCCTAAGTTAGAAGAAACAATTGCATTAGGCGGACTCCCCACTAGAGTACCCATTCCTCCAATACTAGAACTATAAGCAATTCCTAGGATAACAAACCAATAAGTAGATTTATTCTCCTCATAAGGAAGCTTCCTAAGCATCCCTATCCCCAAAGGGATCATCATCGCCGCTGTGGCAGTATTGCTTATCCCCATAGAAAGCAAAGCCGTAGTAAGGAACAAAAGTAAGATAGCTATCAGGAAATTTCCCTTGGCTAATGAAAGTACCTTATGTGCAATGTACTTATCCAGCCCCTGTGTAGAAAGCGAAGCTGCTAAAGCAAAACCTCCAAAGAACAGAAATATGGTAGGATTCGCAAAATGCTGCAAAGCAGGCTTAGTCTCTACTAACCCCAAGACAATGGCTAAAATAGGCACCAAAATCGCCGTGACAGTGATATGAATTGCCTCTGTAAGCCACAGTATCGCTACCACTACTAATAAGGCAAGCCCCTTACGGGTTTCCAACGGATAGGGAAGCCACCATAGAAGTGCACACCCTATAATTAGCGCCAATAGCAGTATCCCTGCTCGCTTGGCAATGAACAGATGTCCTTTCATTTGTATAATGTTTTTGTAGGACAAATATACTACTTTTTCTTGTTTTTTGCGTTGTTTTTCGTGATTTTTTTATAAAAAAAATGTATCTGAAAGAAAATGAATTTCTTACAAATACATTCGTTATATTTATTTTGTTATTTATTGTTAATATTTTTCACAAACTATCAGTTGCTATATCCCTAAAATGCCCTTTTACATCATACAAAATACCTCCTTCGGAGAGCAACTCCTGTATAGGAAGCGATTGAAATTGCTGGTGAGCTACACAAAGAATAATCACCTGATATTTTCTTTTAATTTGAGAAAAATCTGTTTCTATTTGCACCTCATATGCCTGCTTTGCCTCTTGCGAGTTTACCCAAGGATCATAAAGAGTTTGTTCTACAGAGTATTCCTGTAAAGCGTGATAAATATCTATCACTTTCGTATTACGCATATCTGGACAATTCTCCTTAAAAGTGAATCCCATTAGCAAGATTCGCGCCCCCTTAACCTGCATTCCCTTCTTACACATCTTCTTAATTACCTGTTGGGCTATATAACCTCCCATTCCGTCATTAATCTTACGTGATTCCATCATCAGGCGAGGGGAAAGTCCGTGGAGCTTTGCTTTCTGAATTAGGTAATAAGGATCTACTCCTATACAATGTCCTCCTACTAGCCCCGGGCGAAAGGGAAGGAAGTTCCACTTACTTCCAGCGGCGGCTAATACTGCTTGGGTATCTATCTCCAGAATATTGAATATCTTAGCAATTTCATTCATAAAAGCGATATTCACATCTCGTTGCGCATTTTCTATAACCTTCGCAGCTTCAGCAATTTTTATACTCCCTGCTGGATAGGTCCCCCCCTCTAGTACAGTATTATACAGCCAATCTATTTCTTGAGCAATAACAGGCGTAGAACCTGAGGTAATCTTACAGATATTCTCTACTGTATGTGCCTTATCACCAGGGTTAATCCGTTCAGGAGAATACCCTACAAAGAAGCTTTCGTTATACTTTAGTCCTGAGGCTTTGGCAAGAATAGGCACACATACCTCTTCGGTAACCCCTGGATATACAGTGGATTCATAAATAACAATTGCACCTTCCTTAAGATACTTTCCTACGGTCTGGCTAGCAATCTCAAGCGGACGTAAGTCAGGCTGCTGGTAGAGGTCTATGGGAGTAGGTACCCCTATGATATATACATTACAACCTTCAAGGATATCTGGGTCGTTGCTACACTGCAAATGGGTAGAGAGACGCTCTTGGATAACCTCTGTAGGGATTTCTCCTGTATGATCTACTCCTTTGAGGAGTGCTTCTACCCGTTCTTTCTTAGGGTCATACCCCCGTGTAGGATACTTCTTGGCAAACAAGCAAGCTAGAGGGAAGCCTACATATCCCAATCCAATGAGCCCTATCTGATATGTTTTCATCATTCACTATATACTTGGTCATAGATCAAGTCCCCATCCTGACAATACTCCTTGATATGCTCCTCTAGGTAAGTACGTACCTCGTCCTTATAGGCTTTGGGGTAGAGTACGTGTATATTAGCCCCTGCATCTAGGGTGAAGCATACAGGTACCTGAGTACTCATCCGGTAGTACCACAGTTGTTCTATAGCTGCTAGGGTATTAGGACGCATTAGGATATAATAGGGGTTAGAAGTCAGCATCATTGCGTGTAGGCTTAGGGCTTCACTCTCCACCAACTGACCGAAAGCACTTAGGTCACCACTCTTAAGGATATCCTTAAGCAAACTGATATTACGGCGAGCTTGTACAAAGCGTGCCTGTGCATAAGGGTGATCATACATCAGCTTATGCCCTGCTGAACTACTCACAGGCTTCTGTCCTTTATCTATGAGTAAGATTGTATCCTGATATTGGTCAAATACTTCGTGGATTTCTCCCATAGGTACCCCATAAAGGTCAGAACTATCAGGAACATCCCTATGCTCACCCCAAATCACTACACTCCCTGTAACACTCCTACAGGCACTCCCCGAACCCAAACGAGCTAGGAAAGAGGTTTTTTCATAAAAATAAACCTCACTCATCTCCGGACAGAAGAGCTTTTCTATCTTCATCAAGCATACAGCCAATGCTGCCATTCCACTCGCTGAAGAGGCAATTCCTGAACTATGAGGAAATGAGTTGCGAGTACGGACAATAAAATAATAATCCCTCAGAAAAGGCATATAGTTCCGTATCCGAGTGAAGAAAGTCTCTATTTTAGGTAGAAAGTTCCCCTTAGGTTCCTCATCAAAGAAAAAATCTATCTGAAAACTCGTAGTAAAATCTGTTCTAGGGGCAAACTCCACGGTTGTATCTGTATAGGATTCACTTAGAGTGAAGCTAATAGAGGGATTCTCTGGAATTTGTTCCTCTTTCTTGCCCCAATATTTCACCAGAGCTATATTACTTGGAGCACGATGTTGCACCTTACCACGTTCTATACGTTGTGAATAGGATTTAGGGATAAATTGGTCTATAAACATTCTTGCACTGTGTTTTAAAGGTCAGAATCAGGGGCAAAAATACAAAAAATATCTTTCTCCACACTCCTCCCTTTTCACTAATTTTATCCTGTATAATTCCCTAGGTTATTTCTCTAGAATTACTTTCTTAATTTTACGAGGGAGTTTCCTTTTATCTATCTGATAATCAGCTACACAAGAAGCTTTTAGATATATATATTTTCCTTCTATACGCCCTTGAATCTTCCCTGAAGGTTTTTTATTATTCAACAAATAATAAGGATATCCTGTATTAAACTTTCCATACAGAATTAAGGGATGTTCCTCTCTCATTAGGGTAAGACTTGTGGAATCACCCGCTCGCTTACGCGCCGTATAGTATAACGGACTATAGGGAGAACTGATAGAATCCTGCTCCATCTGAATCAGTACATCGCCTACCTGCACTCCCATTCGCTTTGCAGTAGCCGTGTCACTCTTAAAGCCTGCTACACGTACTCCTACGCCTCGATAACTGTAATCATACTTAAGTCCAAAATCAGCCTTATTATTTTGTATTTTATATTTGTAGGAAGTATGCCATTGTGCTTTGGTAGCTGAGGTATCTATCTTCTTAAGAGTAAGCCAGCCTATACTTGTTTTTCCCTGAGAAGAGCTCTCCAAGGAAATTTCTGTAAGAAAAGTACGCTGATGGGTATTAATAAAAGATAATAAAGCTGGCTTCTCCATTGCAAAATAGCTCATATCGTGCCCCCCTGCCAAAGGTCGGAAAGTAACATGAGGATTATAGGCTTTTAGGTAATTAGCAGCTGCCTCCATCTGCTCCAAAGGGTAGAGTATATCCTCTTGTGTATTAATGACATACATTGGTTTTCCATTCATATTTTCTGGATATATTCCTTCTTTACCAAGCATACTAGCCACCTTGATACTCCCGTTCATAGGAATAAAACCTGCAAAAGGGTCAGGTGTAGTCATTGCTAGGTAGAATACCCCTGAACCTCCATCTGAGAAACCTGTCAAAAATACCCGCTCAGGATCGGCTACCCCATTCCACTTAAGCTGTTCTATCTCACCCAGTAACATTTGAGTCCCTACAGGGTCAAACCAAGAAGCCTTTTGTTCTCCAAAGGGAAAAAGCAGACAGAAATTTCCCTCATCAGCAAGCGCTACCCAAGGAGACTTGCGAGCATACTCTACAGGGTCTTTTTTCACTCCTGAAGCTCCTATACCTCCGTGAAGGAATACTACCAGCGGCCGTGCTGTTTTTGAAGTTCCTGCAGGAGTATATACTACGTAAGGGCGAGACACTCCATCAGAACACGCCCACTGGCGGAGGTCAAACTGTTGCCCCCATATCCCATTACTATACAGAACTAGTCCCCAACAGAACCAGCACCATTGATTCCATAAATATATTTTCATAATACCAAAGATTTACGTTTTATTTAGACGAATTTTATCTACAAAAATACGTTTTACTTTCTGAATATCCAAATCTTTTTCTAATTCTTTAGTATCTCCAAAAATTCCTTAAAGTAGCTTTGAGAAATAAAATTACAAGATTCTTGCAAAATCTCACGGTTTTTACTATTCCTATCTGACCTTAAAAGTAAGGAGCCTATTTGCTCTAGGACAAATAGGCTCCTTATAGATTTTACTTAGCCTTATTTCTAATAAGAATACCTTTCCTCATCAGTTCCTCCTGTTAAAGTCTCTTGAGCTCCTGTAAAGTATTGTATTTTTAATTTTGTAGGATATCCTCTGTTATCTTTTTCTACTACCTTATACTTCTCTCCAATGATATTTCCACCATTAATGATGGTTTGCTTTTTTAGTTGATTCTTGCTATAGAATTGTTGATCAAAAGGTTTGATTTCATTAGGAAATTCACTATTGATAAGCCAAGATAATTCACCATAATAGGGATTTTTCACATCTGTAAAATATTCATATACATTGGTCAGTTCCCTCATTATATTTTCCCCTATTTTGACTACTTCTATTTCTTTGACTATATTCCCTTCTGAAAGAGTATAGGTATAAGTATGAACAATTTTATTACCCCCCTCTTCTTGCTCTTTTTTAGCGATTACGGTAGTGGCATCAGGATAAGTATAAACATATTCACCTTGTGATGAGCCGTGTTTGTAGAGTTTTCCATCTTGATATTCAAATGAGTAAGTCTGACCTCCGTATTTCACAGTGGTGAGCTTATTTTCTGCATTATAGGTCAATTCAGCTGTTTGACCGTTTTCTTTGATTTCCTTTGGTAATTTCTTTCCTGAATAATAGATAAACTCTCTTGTACTATAAGCAGCTCCTTCTTGACCATTATTTACACTTTTAATCTCACTTTTTGTAGGCAAGCCTTCTGCATTAAAGGTGAAAACTTGCTTTTCATAGTTTGTTGTAAAACCCTCATTTCCTTCGTGTAATTCACGAGGAAATATAGTACCTTGTTCTTGAACAACAGGTTGTTGTGGCGTATTGTCATCGTTTTTACCGCAAGCAGCTACAAGGGCAGCTATACTTGCAAAGAGAAATAACTTTTTCATTTTTTCAAATTTTAATTTATAAATTATCAAGGCAAAAATAAATATTTTTTCTTAAGAAAAATCTATAAAAGCCCCCTTCTCTCGTATTTTCAAGCACGAGATGTAAGAATTTGTATCTGAACTGTCTTTTTTATCAAAATTTTAACTTCATTGATAGAAAATAAAATTGCGAGATTTTTGTAAAATCTCGCAATTTTAGCTTAGCTACTCTATATTATTAATAACCATATACTTTTATTTTTAAAGCAATACCTGCTTGCTTTTGAATAATTTTAGTAGGTTTATTCTGTGCATTTTTTTGAATTTCATAATCATTAAATGCATCTTTTTTGAGTACATTTTCACTATTGAGTACAAAAGGACTCTCCACAGAAGCTAGAATATTATCATATTCATCAGCAGCAATACCGTGTCTAGGATTGAATAATTGAGCTATATAGGTCAAATAAATATATTTGTTATTCAAGTCATTCACTGCTTCAGTATCATATTCAAGATTAGTAGGTACTCCCAAAGAAGGTTCTTTAACTACTTTAGTTACATTTTTTTCTGTATAAGTATAGATGTATTTGACTGTTGCACCACTTTTTTGTACTGTAAGTGTATTACCTGTATAAGTAAAAGTAGCTTCCCATTCTTGCCCATCCCAACCATCAGCACCTACGTGCTTTTTCTTAATAATACGACCTTGGTCATCTAAAGTAATTTGATAAGTATCTACTGTATTTTCATCATCACCACGTTTACGGATGATTTTATCTAATTTGTTGTTTTGATAGGAAAAGGTATATATGTAAATATTACTGTCATTTTCTCCGGTTTGTACCTTAAAGGTTTTAAGATTAGGACCTTCGTATTCAAGGGTACTAGTTACTTTATAGTTAGGAGCTTCGAGAACTTCCCATCCTTTAAGTAGGTTATTTTCTACCTTGTAAGTAGTGGTTCTTAACAAACTACTTTCAGATTCTTCTCTGTCATACTCTTTAATAGTTTTTACAAATCCTGCAGGCACAGGAGTAGGAGTTGTCTATTGGGTTTGCTGTCCACCACCTTGTCCGCCTTGATCAGGGGGAGTAGGGTTGTTGTCATCATTTTTACCGCAAGCAGCTACAAGAGCAGCTACACTTGCAAAGAGAAATAATTTTTTCATTTTTTTAAACTTTAATTTCTAAATTGTTAGGGCAAAGGTAAACATTTTTTCTTAATAAAAATCTATAGAAGAGCTCCTTATCCTATTTTTAAGCACGAAATGTAAGAATTTGTGCCTGAACAGTTATTCTTATTAAAATTTTAACTTTTAATCTTTAGTATTCATTATAACTAGTGATTACTGATAAATACCTATACAAAAGAAGAGGCTCCCCAGTAAGGAGAGCCTCCAGTTGTTTTAACCTATATAAATTAGTAGTGAAAAATATGTTAGTAATGGAAATGTTCACTCTCACCCATCAGTGGATGACGCTCTTCTACCAATGGTGCTTTGGTAAGTGTATGGAACACTATATAGGTAAAGAGCCCAAAGAAGAACAATACGCTTCCTATTTCGCCTGCGCCTATACTCCATTGATCTCCTACTGTAGCAGGCATAATCATATTATAGAAATCTAAATAATGTCCCATAAGAATGATTACAGCCATTGTTCCTACTACCCAAGGCTTACGTTTGATGTCTGAATCTACTAGGATAAGTAGAGGCAATAGGAAGTTAATAGCTAACATTCCTAAAATTACAGGCTCAAAATCATTCAACCTAGTGATAAAGTAGGTTATTTCCTCTGGAATATTAGAATACCAATAAAGTAGGTATTGTGAGAACCAAAGATAAGTCCAGAAGATAGAGAAACCAAAGAGATATTTTGCCAAATCATGTAAATGGCTATCATTTACTTCTTTTAAATATCCTTGTGATTTAAGGCTTACTGTTACCAAAATAATAGCTGCTACAGAAGCTGTAATAAAGCTACCAAATACATACCATCCAAAGAGAGTACTAAACCAGTGAGGATCTACACTCATTATCCAGTCCCAAGACATCATTGATTCGGTAACTAGGAAGAATACCAAAAAGCCTGCTGACCACTTAAATGCCTTTACAAAAGGACGATTATCAGTAGCTATATCCTGTGCTTTAGAGAACTTGCGTACTAGCTGACGATAGCCTATCCATCCTAGCAAATAGACAGCTGCACGCCCTAAGAAGAAAGGTACATTTAGGTAACCTGTCTTTCCTTGGATAACTGTATCGTGGGCTACCACTTCTGGATCCATCCAGATAAACAAATGGTTCCAATGCAAGCCACTAGCTACTAGCAACAAGAAAAAGATAGCTCCTCCTATAGGTAAGTAACCTGTAATCCCTTCCATTACTCTAAAAAGAATTGGGGACCAGCCTGCCTGAGCTGCACGATTGATAGCATAAAATGCCAATACCCCTAAGCTAATAAGCAAGAAGAACAAAGCCGCTACGTAGAGGGCTGCCCAAGGCTTATTCTGTAATAGGTGTAACACGTGATGAGCGTGCTCCACATCGTGACCAGCGTGTTCCCCTAAGGCTTCTACACTACTAGGAGTAGAGAGGAAACTATAGCCTATTCCTAAAAGTCCCACTACCATACTGAGGATGGCGACTAATTTGATTTTTTTTGAAAACAAATACATAATTTCTTATTTCTGAGTGGGTTATTTATTCAAGAGTTTATTTCTAAGTTGTTCTACATAGAGGGCTACTTGCCAACGTTCGTCCTGTGTAAGCTGTGAAGCATAGGAACCCATTGAGTTACGTCCGTGATAGATCACATAGTAGATGCTTCCCTGAGTAAGATCTAGGTTCTTATAATTGGGCACTCCTAAGAACTTATCTCTCTGTACAAGAATCCCTTGTCCATCTCCCTCTGCACCGTGGCACACCATACAATAGATGTTAAAGAGAGCTGCTCCTGCCTTTATATTTTTTTCTAAAGAAAGGCTATCAGCTTTCAAAGGATTTATAAGGTTAGCCTTAGCATTTTCATATCCTTCATTGGTATTGGGGTATAGAAAAGGCATCCAACCTCTCTTGATGGTATTTTCAGGAGGAAGTTGTGCTTCCATTCCACCTTTAAGGGCTTGATTTCCTTCAGGTGCCTCCTGATAGGTCTCATAGCCTACAGGAAAGTACATATCGGTATCTGCCATATATTGGTAGTTCGGCCTATCCTTACGAAAGCAAGAAGTCAGCATAATTCCTACTGCCAAAAGGGCAATTATATATCTTTTTCTCATATCTGTATTGCTTTTTTGTCGGCTATTTTCACTTCTACAGCCCCTGTTGTTTCCAAGAGCTTTACAAGATCCTGATCATTCCCTGTTGAAGCTATTTCCATTAGGAAGTGGTCATCAGTGGTACGTGGATCTGGATTCTCTGCTTTTTTATAAGGATAGAGCTTACTACGCATATAGAAGCTGATGACCATTAAGTGTGCAGCAAAGAAAATTGTCATCTCGAACATTACAGGAATAAAAGCCGGTAAATTATCGATATAGCTGAAATTAGGTTTTCCTCCTATATTACGAGGCCAATCCTCTATCATTATATAATTCATCATCAGGATAGCTACTGTAAGTCCTATACAGCCATATACAAATGAAGCTATCGCAAGACGGGTATGCTTAAGCCCCATCGCTTTATCTAACCCGTGAACAGGAAAGGGCGTATATATCTCTTCTATCTGAAGATTTGCTTGGCGCACTTTCTTGACAGCATCCATCAGGATGTCATCATCGTTATAGATTGCTTGTACTACTTTCTTACTCATCATTAATGGGAATTATGTGGGTTAGCATCTCTTAATTTTTTATATTTCTCCCCTGAAGTCTTCAGGATTGATTTTACTTCAGCCTGAGCTATTACTGGGAAAGTTCTTGCATAGAGCAGGAAGAGGACAAAGAAGAATCCTATTGTTCCTGTATATACTCCCATATCTATTACTGTAGGTGAGAACATTGTCCAAGAAGAAGGAAGATAATCCCTATGGATAGAGGTAACGATAATCACAAATCGCTCGAACCACATCCCTATATTCACTACAATGGAAATACAGAATGAGAAGAGGATACTACGACGTAACTTCTTAATCCACATAAATTGTGGAGAGAATACATTACAAGTCATCATCATCCAGTAAGCCCACCAGTAAGGTCCTGTTGCACGGTTAAGGAATGCATATTGCTCATATTCTACTCCTGAATACCACGCTACAAAGAGCTCAGTAATATAAGCACATCCTACAATAGATCCTGTGATCATTACCACTAGGTTCATCAGTTCTATATGCTGGAGGGTGATATAGCTCTCTAGGTTACATACTTTTCGCATAATAATTAGCAAGGTATTTACCATTGAGAACCCTGAGAAGATAGCTCCCGCTACGAAGTAAGGAGGGAATATGGTAGTATGCCATCCTGGAATTACTGAGGTAGCAAAGTCAAAAGATACAATTGTATGCACAGAAAGTACCAATGGAGTTGCTAAACCTGCCAATACTAGAGAGACTTCTTCAAAACGTTGCCAGTCCTTAGCACGACCACTCCAACCAAAGCTCAAGAGACTGTATATTTTCTTTTGGAATGGCTTAATTGCTCTATCACGAAGCATCGCGAAGTCAGGAAGCAAGCCTGTCCACCAGAATACCAAAGATACGGAAAGATAGGTAGAAATAGCAAATACGTCCCACAAAAGAGGTGAATTAAAGTTTACCCATAAGGAACCAAATTGGTTCGGAATAGGCATTGTCCAGTAAGCCAACCAAGGACGTCCCATATGGATAATTGGGAAGATTCCCGCCTGTACCACCGAGAAGATGGTCATCGCCTCTGCAGAACGGTTAATCGCCATTCTCCATTTCTGACGGAAAAGTAACAATACTGCTGAAATCAAGGTTCCGGCGTGACCAATACCTACCCACCATACAAAGTTGGTGATATCCCAAGCCCAACCTACAGTCTTATTCAGTCCCCAAGTACCAATCCCTGTGGATACGGTATAGACAATACAGCCCAATCCCCATAGGAAAGCGGAAAGAGCAATAGTAAATACTATCCACCAAAGACGATTGGCTTTGCCCTCTACAGGGCGTGCTATATCCACCGTAATATCGTGGTAGGTCTTCTCCCCTACTATCAGTGGATTTCGTATAGGTGCTTCGTAATGCGATGCCATATTTTTTTAATTATCAATTATTAATTGTTATTTCTTACTTTTACTTGATAGAATACATTTGGACGCGCTCCTACGTGTTCTAATAGGTGATACATACGTTTATCCTCGCTAAGAGCTACAATAGGATCTGCTGGATTATTGACATCTCCAAAAGTCATTGCCCCTGTACCACAAGCAGCAGCACACGCACAAGCATCATTGAATTCTCCTACTTTTACTTCTCGGTTTTCTCGCTTAGCACGTAGGATAACAGCTTGAGTTTCTTGGATACAGAAAGAACATTTCTCCATTACACCACGTGAACGTACCACTACATCTGGATTCAGTACCATCTTACCATAATCATTATTCATATGGTAATCGAATTCATTATTATTGCTGTATAAGAACCAGTTAAATCTACGTACTTTATACGGACAGTTATTAGCACAATAACGAGTTCCTACACAACGGTTATAAGCCATATGGTTTTGTCCTTGTACCCCGTGAGAAGTAGCTCCTACAGGACACACAGTTTCACAAGGAGCATTATTACACTGCTGACACATTACAGGCTGGAAAGCTACCTGTGGATTATCGGAAGGCGTTTCCATCTCTCCAAATGTAGAAAGAGCCGCTCCTAAGCCACTGATACCCTCTACTTTCTGGTCATCTTGTGCAAAAGTCTCTTCTGAAGAATAATAACGGTCTATACGTAACCAATGCATATCTCTAGAACGTCTTACCTCGCTCTTACCTACTACAGGTACATTGTTTTCAGCATGGCACGCAATTACACACGCTCCACAACCTGTACAAGCATTTAGGTCTATTGATAGATTAAAGAAATGTCCTGTACTCTGGTCAAACTCCTTCCATAGGGTTACTGAAGTTGCTTTTACTTCCTTATGGTCTAAGGATACTTCTGGTTTTTTATTCCACTCCTCTGGACTCTTGGTAACAAATTCCTCAAGAGTAGTTTCCTTAATGATATCTCCACGACCCATTAGGGTATTGTGAAGCTGTACACAAGCATATTCGTGAGTACCTTCTGCTTTCTTAATAGAAGCTACAGCTTGTACGTTGTTAAAGTTATGATAGAGGACATAAGCATTTACCCCTACTTGCATCTCTTTTTGCATACCTGCTTTACGCCCGTAACCAAAAGCTAAACCTACAGAGCCTTTAGCTTGTCCTGGCTGAATAAGTACAGGTACTTTAAGCCTAACTTGTCCTACCTGAATCTCTGCATAATCCCCATCCAAGGCACCATTGGCTACGTGCCAATTCTTAATACCTAGTTCTTTAGCATCGGCAGCAGACATTGTAAGATAGTTATCCCAGCTTACACGAGTAATTGGATCTGGAAGTTCCTGTAACCAAGGGTTATTAGCTTGTTGCCCATCTCCAAGACCTGTTTTTGTATATAAGGTAAGTTCAAAACCTTGAACAGGGGTAGCTGTAAGTGCGGACAACATAGGTGCTACATCTTGCACTGGAGATTTCTCTGCCAATATATATTCTTTTGCTGAGCGATAGAATCCATCATGCTGAGCTTTTTCCCAAGCATATCCCTCGGCAAGGATATTTGCTTTCCAGAAATTCTTTATATATTCATAGTAATTTGCTTCCTTACCACTCCACTTGAGTAAGGCTTCTTGTAACTGACGGGTATCAAAAAGCGGACGGATAGTAGGCTGCATTAGTGCGTAATAATCTTCTCGCATCTGTACATCTCCCCAAGATTCTAAATAGTGAGGTGCTGCTGCCAAATAGGTAGTTTTCAAGGCTGTTTCATCTGCTCGAAGAGAGAAAGCCACCGAAGTGACCTTGCTAAGTCCTGTTTCGAAAGCCATTGCATCAAGAGGATAAAGTGTATAAAGTGGATTCACATTTGCTGTGATGAGCACCCCTACCTTACCTACATTCATATCAATAAGGAGTTGCTTAAGAGCAGCACTATTTCCTTGACGGATATATACTGGATGACTATAGTCAAAGGCTGTACTGTGAAGTACCTCTTCGTTGATTTCAAGAACAAGGCTTTGTGCATTCACATCCTGAATACCCGTTACCACTACTGCTTTACCTCCAGCCTTTTTAGCCTGGTCAGCAGCTTTCTTTACCATTGCCTCTGCTCGCTCAGGAAGTTCTCCTCCTACGTTCTTTCCAGTAAGATAACCATAGAACTTTGCTAAAGCTACCTTTAGTTGTGAAGGCTTCAGAGCTACACGGGTATCAGCATTTGCCCCTGTAAGAGACATATTACTTTCAAATTGGTAGTGCTTGGACATCTTGCCCTCTTTAGTTGGGATACGTCCTTTTGCATAGTCCTCCTCATAGCCTCCTTGCCAATCAGCTATAAAATCTGCACCAAAAGAAACTATAACCTCAGCCTTGCTAAAATCATAATCCGCTAAGGCACGGAAGCCATATTTCTTTTCAAAAGCCAATACTGCCGCCTCTTCAGAGACTGCGTCATAGATTACATGCTTTGTATTGCTATATTTCTCAGTAAATTCTTTGATAAGAGCTGTTGTAGAAGGACTTGCAAGAGTACCTGTAAGAAGTACTATCTGCTTGTCTTGTGCTTGTGCCTCATTAAGTGCTTTTACAACTGCTCCATCTAGTGTATCCCAAGTGATAGATTCACTACCTTTCTGAGGTCCTTTAGCGCGATAGCTATCATACATAGTAAGTACAGATGCCTGTACACGAGCATTCCCACAACCACGATAGGAAGCCTCACGATTATTTTCTATCTTGATCGGGCGTCCTTCTCTGGTTTTTACCAAAACAGAGGCAAAATCGAACCCATCAGCAATTGTAGTGGCATAGTAATCAGGAATTCCTGGACGTATCTGCTCTGGAAGAACTACATAAGGAATTGCCTTATGCACAGGTCCTTCACAAGCCGCCAAAGCTGCTGCCGCTGTGGTAAAACCTACATATTTTAGAAAATCACGACGTGTAGTGGAGGACTCCTCCATTACTTCTTTATTTGACAAAAATTCGTGTTCGCCTGAGTAAAGCGTAGGGAGCTTATCTACAAACTCATTCTGCTGAATTTGGTCTATTACTGGATTATTCGTATCCAGTTCCTCTACACTTCTCCAATATTTTTTTTCTGATGACATTTTCTTAATTGTTAATGGTTAATTGTTAATGATTAATGTTCAATAATTTAGTCATTATTCATTACTCATTATTAATAATGGCATTTACCACATTCTAATCCACCAAGCTCAGCGATAGTAAGTTTTTCTTTGTTATATTTCTTAGCTAGCTGTTCGTGGATTTTCTCATAATAAGGATTAGCATTATCCACTTCAGTAGTACGGTGGCAGTTGATACACCAACCCATTGTAAGAGGTGCGTGCTGTTCTACTATTTCCATTGTTTGTACATCACCGTGACACTGTTGGCAAGCTACTCCTGCTACAGTTACATGCTGAGAGTGGTTGAAGTATACGTGCTCAGGGAGGTTATGAATACGGGTCCATTTCACAGGTTTTTGTACACCTGTATAGCTCATATTATCAGGATCCCAACCTACTGCTTGGTAGAGTTTTTGGATTTCTCCATCATAGAATTCCTTAGTATATTGCTCAGTTACAGGACCTGTATATTCATCTATAGTTTTATGACAGTTCATACATACATTCAGCGAAGGAATACCTGCTGTCTTAGAGGTACGAGCTGCTGAGTGACAGAACTTACAATCTATCTGATTATCCCCTGCGTGAATCCTGTGAGAATAGTGTATTTCTTGGATAGGCTGATACCCCTGATCAATCCCTACTTGCATCAGATAACCAAAGGCAAAATAGGTAGAAGAGAAGAAAAGTATAGCAATAACAGCCCCTATGATAAGTTTATTTTTAGCAAATATATTCCAAAGAGGATAATACTTACTAGTCTTGAGGTATTCCTCATTATTATTTTCTTTAGCAAGCTTACGTATCTCACGATTAGACTTGATAATCACAAAAACCAAAGCTAATAGTGCAACTACTGATCCAATAAGCAATACCAAAGAAAGGCTACTTCCTTTATCTGCTACTGCTACAGGAGCTTGCTCTGTAGTAGCTTCTGTCTGTGCAACTGCTTCTTGTGCTGGTGCTTCTGGAGCTGGAGTAGCTGCTTCCGCCTTAGCTGGGTCAGTTACATAAGCAAGGACATTATCTATATCCTCATCTGAGAGAATGCTCTCATAGGCAAGCATAGGTACTTTGTTGTATTCCTCGAATACAGCAACCGCATCCTTATCTCCTGCATCTATAAGGCTCTTACTATTCTTGATCCACTTGTGTAACCACTCCGTAGATCGTCTCTGGGTAACGCCATCCAAAGGAGGCCCCACGAGCTTCTTCCCATCGAGCTTATGACAAGCAGCACAGTTCGCCTTGAAAAGGTCTTTCCCCTTCATAGGATCCCCCTCAGCTCCTTGCCCAAACATTTGTACAGGCAGTAACATTGCTAAAAACAACATTGCCAGTAACTTACACGCCTTATGGTTGGTATGCTTTTCCATATAAAAAAGTTATTTTTCTTAAAATACGCTTGTTTTTCTTTTGATTTTTCTTATATAAAATGTGTGTATCTATCACGGTGCAAAAATAAAACTTCTTAATGAAATTCAAAAGAAATCTTTTTACTTAGAACTAATTTATAAAAAATCTAAATAACAATAAATGACTATTAAGTCTTTTTATTTTTTCTCTAATAAAACGAAACGTCTTAATGACATATATCTTTAAGTTTAACTACTAAAAAGTTAATCTATTATTAAAATTTATATACTAAAGTAATTCTTTGTACTTTTGCATTCATAATTAATTTAATTTTGATGAAAAAACTATTGTTTTGGGCAGGCATAGCCTCTGTTTTGGCAGCTTGCAGTAAAGATGACCAAAATTCTGGCAACTCTAATCCTTCTTCTCAAGAGGAAAATTCTCAACAAGAGGCTCAAGTATTCCCCTCTCAAACCAAATCTTGGACTGACAATGAAGCAAATGCCACCAAAAAAACCATTACTATTAATGAAGGTCGTATTACTTCCATTACTTCTGTAGTACTTCAGAATAATAATGAATACCCTATCTCTAAGCAGACAACTACCCTCTCCTATGATGCAGGAAAGAATCTTCCCAAAGAAATCACCACTAAAATTGCCTTTACAGGAGCTCAAACACGTAAGCTTACCCTCGAACAGAATTCTCAAGGACAGCTTACTTCTATCAGAGAAGAGGCTGGACAGACAACCACAGCTTCCTTTGAGTATCAAAACCAAAAACTATACAAATCTATCAATGCCAATGGGACTGTACTTACCTACACCTACCCTAGTGCTAATACCGTTGTAGCTACTCGTACCGATGGAGATATTACGGATACTTATACCTATACTATTGAACAGGGAAATATCACCAAGATTGTCTTTGAAAAAAAAATTCGGCAACAGGTAACCGCTACCGAAATATCTGAATATACCTATGATACAGCTGTGAAGAACCCTACTCAGGGGCTTCTATTCCAGCTCCTCAACGCAGATAATCTCACCTATGATGAAACCCCTTATCTCCCTGCTTTCTATAGCAAAAAACAAATGAAAACAACGAAAATAACACGTACTGAAGGCACTCATCAAGAGATTACTGAATTTACTTATAATATCACTCAAAAGAATGATAAAGGATATCCTACTCAGATTGCTATCACTCAAAAAAATACTATTGGGCAGAATGTTTCTACAACTCATTCCTATGAGAGTTTTGGTTATTAAGGATTTACAAACCTATTTTTATAGAAATATCTCTAGCATACCTAAAACCTTTTTAGGTATGCTTTTTTAACAAACAACAACAAATAATTATTATCCATTTAACCTATATTCCCCTTGACTTCTGTGTCCAAATATCGTAAGTTTGTACTGATTTTCTACTTCCCCTCATCCCTTTGCTAATCAAGATTATTTTGTATCTTTGCCTCCTAATAAGAATCTTTTAACACACTGAACAATGAAAGAAATTATCCAACAAAGCCTCTTAAAAGCATATGATTACCCACAATACAAACAACACATTGATGAACTGCTCTCTCAAGGAAAAACTACAGGCTGTGACCACTCTGAATCAATGGTTTCACTAACCAAGCTCAACCGCCAACGTATCAAAAGGCTAGACAACACCTTGGACTTTTCCCCAGAAGAACTTGCTCCTTTTGCTAAAAACACCCAGAAACAAACGTGGCTTATTATCTCCGAAGGCTGGTGTGCGGACGCAGCTCAAATAGTCCCTGTACTAGAAAAAATAGCGCTAGCAAATCCCCTAATCAACCTCAAAATTGTCCTTCGTGATGAGAATGAAGCTCTGATGAACCTATTCCTCACTAATGGAGGAAAAGCAATTCCTATTCTTATCATTCTTGACTCTGAAACCCTTGAGGTCTTGCACGTATGGGGACCTAGACCCAAAACAGCTACCCTTATGGTAGAAGCCTACAAAAAAGAACACGGAAGCCTCTCTCCTGAGTTCAAAGAAGAACTTCAAAAATGGTATAACCAAGACAAAGGACAGAGTATCCTTGCCGATCTTACTGAACTCTTAAAATAATTTTTCGTGAAAATCATCATCTCTCCCTCCAAGAACCTGAACTTTTTTTCTACTCTTCCTACTAAGGAATATACTCAGCCTATATTCCAAAAAGAAATTGCTCAAGTACATAAGGAGCTCAAAGAACTGTCTCTTAGGCAAATAGCTCAATATATGGGAATCTCTATGAATCTAGCTCAGCTGAACTGGGAACGGTATCAGGACTTCTCCCTACCACTAACCCCAGAGAATGCCCGCCCTGCCCTCTTCGCCTATGCAGGAACGGTATATGAAGGGCTGGATGCCTATTCTCTTTCCCTAGAGGAAATACAACGATTACAAAAAGACTTAAGAATTCCCTCCGGATTCTACGGACTACTCAAGCCACTAGACCTTATTGCCCCTTATCGCTTAGAAATGGGTACAAAAATCACCATTGATAAGGCTATTGATTTATATGATTTTTGGTCGAAAAAAGTGACTGAAGCTCTTAACAAAGAACTACAGCCCGAGGAACTTCTCATTAACCTCGCTAGTGTAGAATATGCCAAGGTTATCAACCGCTCTAGCCTCAAAGCTACGATAATCACACCTATATTCAAACAATGGAAAGGGGACACTCTTAGAACTATCATCTCTTATACTAAGAAAGCACGAGGTTCTATGGTACGTTATATTGCTCAAAACAACCTCACTGAAGCAGAAGACCTCAAAGGGTTCAATCTAGATGGCTATTCCTTCAATGAGGAACTCTCTAGTGACAAAGAATTAGTATTTGTACGATAATTTAAATATTTATACGCAAAAAATACTCTATGGAACACAAAGCAGGATTCGTTAATATCATTGGAAACCCCAATGTAGGAAAATCCACCTTACTCAACGCCCTTGTAGGCGAAAGACTTTCTATTATCACCTCTAAGGCTCAGACCACTCGCCATCGTATCTTTGGAATTGTTAGTGGAGAGAACTTCCAGATTATCTTTTCTGACACCCCAGGTATCATCAAGCCTGCCTATCAGTTGCAAAGTTCTATGATGGATTTTGTCAAGGATGCTTTTGAGGATGCCGATATCCTCCTTTATATGGTAGAGGTAGGGCAAAAAGACCTCAAGGACGAGCAGTTCTTCCAGAAGATTAATAACGCCAAAGTCCCTGTTATTGTCCTTTTAAACAAAATAGACCGTAGCGATGAACAGACTGTGAAAGAATCTCTCGCTCTATGGCAAGAAAAAATCCCTAAAGGAGAAATCTATGCTATTTCTGCTCTGGAAAACTTCAACATAGAACCTCTTTTTCACCGTATTCTGGAGTTACTTCCCTCCTCTCCTGCTTTCTATCCTAAAGATCAGCTTACCGATAAGCCCGAACGCTTCTTTGTCAATGAGACCATCCGCGAGAAAATTCTTCTAAATTACAAAAAAGAGGTTCCTTACTCGGTAGAAGTAGAAACAGAAACTTTTAGCGAAACTGATGAGATTATTCGTATCCGAAGCATCATTATGGTAGAGAGAGAAACCCAAAAAGGGATTATCATCGGGCATAAAGGCGAAGCTCTTAAGAAAGTAGGAGTGCAGGCAAGGCACGATCTGGAGACCTTCTTCGGAAAGCAAATCCACCTAGAACTCTATGTAAAAGTTAATAAAAATTGGCGTTCCGACCTCAAGCAACTCCGACGCTTTGGTTATACTAACTAATCAAAATTCTCAAAAGAGAAAACTACGTGGAAAAAAATTGACTTTTTTTTTCCACGTACATAAAACAGAAAAATAACCCTTAAATAAAATTACATAAAATGAACCTTTTTCTACAAACCCTCTCTTATTGCCTCCCTGCCCTTATTGTGGCTGGAATCGCTTATTTCTTCTTTGACCAATACTTCAAGGGAGAAAACAAAAAACGCCAATGGCTCCTACTGAAAGACCTTCAGAAAGAAGCTCTACCCCTACGGCTCCAAGCATACGAACGCCTCGTATTACTCCTTGACCGCATCAGCCCTCAAAAGCTTACCCTACGTGTGGCTCCTACTTCCGAAGATAAACAGGCTTATGAGCACCTTCTTATTGAGCATATCAACGCAGAATTCGACCATAATATCACCCAACAGATTTATATCAGTGAGAACCTTTGGAATGTAATGCTCTTAGCAAAGAATGCAACCATACAAATCATTCATAAGCTCAGCACCGAGGAGAAGGTAATCTCTGCTTCTTCTCTTAGGGAAGCTATCCTCTCAGAGTTTATGAACAAGCCAACTCCTTCTTCTAATGCTGTTTCTCATCTGGTGAATGAAATTAGTACTTTTATCAGGTAGTTCAATTATCATCTATAGCTTAGCTGAAATTCTATAGACTCTTATTCTTAACTCAGCACTTACCCAATAAAGAAGGCTAATAAAAGAATTCTAATCATATGGATACTTTAGAAATCATCTCTCGGCTGAGTCTTCGACCGCTGAATGCCAAGCAATATATCATCTATTGTAAGAAGTTGCTATCTCTTATCAAAAATCTATTTCCTCAAATGCATCTTCACATATTGGATGACAAGGACAGGCTTTTCTTCTTTAAGGAGGATTTGTCCGATTTTAATGAAACGCATTTGTGTGATATCATCATCCCTGACAAGGGAATCACCTATCATAACCCTGATAAGAATAATCCTCATCTTACAATAGAGGCGACCAGCTGGGCTCCTTTCGGGTCTTTGTTCTTTTTCAATACGAAAAAAACTATCAGCAAGCACTCGGTAGCAGATATTTCTATAAGTGTCTCGCAAGGAGTGGAGAAATTCAGCTCCCCAGCAACCATAATGATTCAATTCTCAAACGATTTTTCCAAAGAATTAGACGAAAATACCCTAGAAAAACTTATTCTATGCTTGGAACAAACCCAAGATTTGCAATATGCCGTGGTTATTTCCGATGAATTGGAAGATAGAATCCCTACAAAAGGGGAAAATCTCTGGATTGGATACCTAACTTACTTTTCCAACAAGCATTTTCCAGAGTTTTCTACACCTATTCAAGGAATAAAAGTGCTACAAACAGCATCTGGAAGGTTATTTTCGCTAGGAAATACCTTTGACCTATCAGAAGAAACCATAAAAAAGGCAATCTCTCTAAGAGATTCATTACTAATCAATCGTTAGCTTATAGAGATAAAAACCTAAACTAAAATGATAATAGAAGGAAAGTATCACGACCTTGTAAAAGAGTGTGAGGAATTAGATTATTCTGATACGGAAGCTATATTTTTGTATGCGAACAATGAGCTTTCTAAGTATTCGTGGGAGCTGGCATTGGTAGTAATGGTGAATATTTTCATTAAGGATCCAGATATCCCTATGGATGAAATATCAGAACATATCATTCTGGAAATCGAATATGAGGGAAGTAGGACGACTTATAATTATATGAAGCAAAAGTACGATGAGTCTGAAGACATACGTGTAAAGAAAAATCTAGATTTTTTGATGGGAATATTAGAAAACAAATATGCTCATATGAAGATAACATTGAAGAAATAGTTATCTATCTCTCTTAAGCATAAGGATAACACAAGAGGTTGTCCTAAATTTATAGAACAACCTCTCTCTATATTAAAGATGACATACTATTTCCTCTTCTGGTAAGCTTCACTGTGAGCATTTTTATGTGTAGGTCGTGACCATTTAGGTTTCTCTCCGAGAGCTGGAATTTGTGAATCTGCAGCTTCTACAGTAACTGGTTGCGGGTGTTTCTCAAAAGGCTTCTGAGTACGCATTCCTAAGAGTTCTAACATCTGCATATCTTCCTTAATATCTGGATTAGGAGTGGTAAGGAGCTTATCTCCAGCAAAGATAGAGTTTGCGCCAGCGAAGAAGCACAGTGCCTGTCCTTCCCTACTCATATGGGTGCGCCCTGCTGAGAGCCTTACTTGGGATTGTGGCATCACAATACGAGCTGTAGCAATCATCCTAACCATTTCCCAGATATCTACAGGTGGTAATTCCTCCAAAGGAGTTCCTTCTATAGGTACTAAGGCATTAATTGGCACTGATTCGGGTTGCGGATATAGTGTAGAAAGAGATACGAGCATACTTGCTCTATCTTCAAGAGATTCTCCCATCCCTATAATACCTCCACTACATACAGTGATATTTGTCTTACGAATATTATCTATTGTCTGTAAGCGATCCTCATAGCTACGAGTAGAGACGATTTCCTTATAGTAATCCTCCGAAGTATCTAGATTATGATTATATGCATATAGTCCTGCTTCTGAAAGGCGCTTAGCTTGGTTCTCTGTGAGCATACCTAGGGTACAGCATACTTCCATATCTAATTTGTTAATGGTACGCACCATTTCAAGCACTTGCTCAAACTCAGGTCCATCTTTCACATTACGCCAAGCGGCACCCATACATACCCGAGAACTCCCTGATGCTTTTGCTCGTAAGGCTTGTGCCTTGACCTGTGACACGGTCATCATAGGTTCTATCTCTACTTCCGTCTGGTAACGTGCCGACTGAGAGCAGTAACAACAGTCCTCCGAACAGCCCCCTGTCTTGACCGACAATAAGGTGGATACTTGCACCGTATTGGGATCGTGATATTGGCGATGAATAGTAGCGGCTTCATATAATAAGTCCATTAGAGGCTTATTATAGATTTCCATCACTTCCTCCTTAGTCCAATTATAACGTATATCACTCATATTTTTGAGTATTTATTATCAGGGGGCAAAAATACAAAATTAATTCCAATGATAACTCATTCTCTTACTTTTTTTCATCACTATTGATTCTGTACCATATGGGTATTGGCTTCCATCTCGCTAGTAGGTATCTGGTATACCCATCGCCTATCTCCAGCAGGAACTTGAATAGCAAATACGTGATTGGACCCCACCTCTGTCCTATTAGCTCCCATTCCCCAACGCTTGAAGTCAAAGAAAGAGGTTCCTTCTCCCCAGAGTTCTATACGCCTCTGAGTACGTACTTCATCTCTTAAAGCATCTTGAGTTACAGCTGTAGAGGTGTAGCTCTCATCTCGGAAAGTCTGTAGGAAATATGATAATGTTCTCCTGGCTGTATCTAACTGATTGAGTTCTACCAAGGCTTCTGTATAAAGAAGGAAAGGATCCTCAAACCTCAAAAAGCAGTAATCCGAAAGGAAATTCTGATCTGTAACAAATTTTATATTGGCATAATCAGGCAAGTGTCGATACCTATTAGCGATGGTGGGAAACAGGGTACGATTGATATATAGTTGCTTCCTCACATCGGTATTGGGAATCTGTGCATAAAGATTACTATAGATATTCTTAAAAGCTCCTGTCCCTGCGTACCCTAAGGCAATGGTATTATCCAAGTGCGCATAAAGCGAACTCCATTGAGTAGAATTCTCCTGAGTAACATCATATCCCCAGAGCCAAGAAGAGGTTCCCAGATCCCACTTACCTGCTTGCAACTCAGTAGGAGAAGTAAAGGTAAAATAACCACTATTGAGTACCATTCGGCTATAGGTAAGCACCTGACCCCATTCCTGACGATGGGCATATACTTTGGCTAAGTAAGTTGCTGCAACCGCCTTATCCACATCTGTCTTACTAGGAGTGATTAGGAAGAGTGCATTATCCACTACTGAGAGATCTTCTTTAATCTGGGTATATACCGCCTCCACTGTTGCTCGGGCTAAGTAACCATCACTTGGAGTAAGTACCAAGGGGACTCCCAAGCTTGTGGCGTTTCCTTGGTAAGAATGCTGATAAAGATTCACTAAGTAATAGTAATAGATACCTCTGAGAGCCTTCAGCTGTGCATATTGCTGGTAGAGCACCTGATTGGTAGGCACTTCTGGAAAGTAGTCAGAGAGCACCATATTGATAGAACTAATTTGTTTATAGAGAAAGTTCCACATAAATCCTGTTCTCCCAAATTCAGCACGCCACATATCAAAATTATAGTCCGTACCAAACCAGCTATAGGTGTACTGAATCATATCCAAACCCGAAAGGTCTGTAGCAAGTCCTATGGCTTTGAGCCCAAAACTATCTGCTCCTGAGGTCTGTACTGCAACATTGTTATTATAGATTCCATTAAGCTCTATCTCTAGCAAGCGAACCTTGCTCTCTACCTCTCCCTTGAGCTCATCCTTACGCTCTTGGGAAAGATACTGATCTACTTTGGGATCAAAATGATCCTTGGAACACCCTCCAAAAGCTAATGTAAGAAGGGCAAAAAGAAGAGGTTGTGTATATTTTTTCATTTTATTTTGCTTTATTATAATGTCAGTGATATACCTAAAGAAACCGTGCGTATAGGGCTATAAACAGCTGAGCCAATTGCCCCTGAGATACTACTACGAGGATCTAACCCTCTACGCTTACTCCACAAATATACATTATCTGCTGTGATATAGTAACGTAATTTGCTCAAATGGAGCCGCTGACATACTTCCTGAGGAAGGGTATAGCCCAAGGAGATATTTTTAAGAGAAAGATAAGAAGCCTCTACAACAAAGCGATCAGAGCCACTAAGGAGTTTCTGGTTTGCATATTCCAAACGAGGAACATCTGTATAACGGTTCTCAGGGGTCCATCTGTTAAGTATGTCTGTATGCCAGTTTTTACCTTGCTCTCCCATATGCATCAAGGTAGCATATTGGTAATCAAAGAATTTACCTCCTAATTGATAAGCGAATTGCAAGGAAAGATCTACGCCTGAGAAAGTAAGGGTTGTCCCGAAACCTCCCTGCAAGTCAGGAATCGCACTACCTACATACTGGCGACTATGATCCTGTTCATAGTTTGTACTACCCTTGACCTCATAAGCTCCTGTAGCAGTATTCTTGATATAGAACTGAGCATCTCCTGTATCAGGATTTACTCCTGCATAACGTACAAAATAGAAATCATATAGGCTTCCTCCTTCCTTAAGGATTTGTCCTCCTCCTCGAGAGACTCCTTTCTCACGCAATTCCTCTGGAAGCTTAGTAATCACATTTTTATAATGCAATCCATTGAAAAAGAGTGACCATTGGAAATTCTCAGTTCTCACAGGAACAAAAGTAAGGGTAAAATCCACTCCTTTGTTCTCCATATCCGCCACATTACGAGGTTCTGAAGAGAAGCCTGAAGTAGCAGGCAAAGGCATATTAAAGAGCAAGTCCTTAGTTTTTTTCATAAAGTAGTCTGCCTCCAGAGTAAAACGATGATTCCATAAGGCAAGTTCTACCCCTGTATTGAAGTTTGCACTTTCTTCCCAAGTGATGTTTCGGTTTCCTTTGTATCGTGCACGGAGTCCTGGGGTACTTCCGTTGGTGGTTACCTCATAAAGTGTCATATAAGGAACATACGAACGGCCTCCATCTGGCAGATAGAGTACATCATTCCCCTGTACACCATAACTTGCCTTAAGCTTAAAAGTGTTAAGGAATGTGGCTTTCTCTAGGAAAGCTTCCTGATGTAAAAGCCAAGAACCTCCTACTGACCAGAAAGTACCCCAACGGTGTTCAGGAGCAAATACTGAAGAGGCATCTCTACGTAAACTCGCTGAAAGGAAGTATTTCTGCTTATGATGTGCTGTGAGCTGCCCAAAGTACCCTTCTACAAAGTAACGGCTTGTATAGGAGTTCATACCCCCCATTACGGCAGCATTATTCCATTCTGTATTATGAGGATCTACTAAGTTCCTTTTGGCTCCAGAGAGGTTCCCCATACGAGTCTTATGGGTTTCGTGTCCTAAAAGTCCTTCTAATCCGTAATCCTTCCATTGCTTATTATACCTAAGTAATTGGTTGAATGTCATTACTATAACATCACTTCTATACTTGGAGATATTCCCTCCAAACACCTTTCCTTCACCTCCTAAAGGAGTGGTAAAAACATTTGAGTCATAAAAATCTCCATAGAAATTACCCGTAGCAGAAAAGGTGAGATTCTTATGCAGGATAGCATCCAAGGAAAGAGACTGAGAGAAATAGAAATCCCTTGTTACATCCTTATTTTCCTTCTGTGTAGCTACTGGATTAGCATTGCTACTATAGGTACGTCCTTCTCCATAGTCATAGGTAGGGAGTACATTACCATTAGCATCGTGCTCATAGATAGGATAGATAGGAGCTATCTGCCGTGTCCAAGCAAAAGGATTATCATAACTACTAGAAACCCCTTGCTTTTCTGTATAGGTAAGCATAGAGGTAGCATTTCCTCTCAACCAAGGTGTTATTTCTCCTCGATAGGAGAAGCGAGTAGCATAACGATCAAAATAAGAGTTCTTATTATAACCTTCATCTCCCAAGTATCCTAAGGAAAAATAGAAGCTATTATATTCTGTTCCCTTGCTCATACTGAAATTATGTTCCTGACGTACTCCCGTATGAAAAAGAGCCTTATCCCATTGGTTAAAAGTAGCTGCATCAGAATACTTAAGCTGAGCCAAAGGATTGAGCTTTCCATCAGCCCCTACCACTTGATTATCAGCTACATTATAGATATTATATCCCCTTCCTACACTACGTATAAGGCGATTACTGGCTCTTGTACGTGCTTGGTCATCAGCAAGCCCTTGCCCGTATAAGTTCTGGTAATATAAAGCACTCCAGAGAGTCTCATAGTACTGAGAAGGCGAACTAAGCAGGTCATATTCTGGGACACCACGATAGTTAAAACCAGCCTTGCTATCCAACGATATTGAAAGCTTTCCTCGAGTACCACTCTTGGTAGTGATGATTATTACCCCATTTGCTCCTCTGGCGCCATATAAAGCCGCCGCAGAAGCATCCTTAAGTACATTGATACTCTGTACATCACTATTATTTATAGCATTAAGACTTCCCTCAAAGGGTACCCCATCTATAATTATTAGCGGACTACTAGAAGCATTGATAGAGCCTATTCCACGGATGCGCACAGTAGCTCCTGAACCAGGTTCCCCTGATCCTGAAGTAATCTGAACGCCTCCTACAGCTCCCTCTAGAGCTTTGACTACATTATTCGCTTGCTTGTCCTTGAATGCATCTTCCTTGATAGTGGTCATAGAACCCGTAAAGGACTTTTTGTCTGTAGTTCCATAGGCTACTGCTACTATTTCTGTCCCTTTAAGCTCTTCTACCTCTGGCTGAAGGGTGACATTTATCAGGTTACTCTTACCAATCACTACTTCCTGTGTAAGAAAACCCACACTGGAGAAGACCAATATTTCTCCTTCCTGTGCTTTAAGTTGATAGTAACCTTTGGCATTGGTTGCTACTCCTTTGGATGTCCCTTTTAGAGTTACCGAAACGCCTAATAATCCCTCCCCTTCTTCGTCCTTTACAGTTCCCTCTACTGTTACCTGCTGTGCTAAAAGCCCTAAGGGGAAGAGCAATAGCCATAAGAAGAGGTTTCTTCGCTGTTTGTTGTTATTCATATTCAAATTTTATTATCTGTGTTCTTTTTTTAACAAGAATACATTTTTATTTACAAAGTGCAAATATACATTAAAAATTTGAATAAACAACTATAAAAACATTGTTTTTTTGAAATCATTTTATTAAAAAATTCATTTTATTGCATTATTAATAATTCATCCAAATGTTATATCCAGTAGAAAAAACTGAATATCAGCTTTTTATAGTAAAAATTACTTTTTATTGAATAATTACAAATAGAAAATAATTCATCAATATATATTTTTTAATGCATTATTTCTATTATTTTAAGCTATATATTTTTTATTTTTTATTCCAACAACTTATTTAATACATTATGAGCTATCCATTTACCCTATTCTAAAATCAAGACGATAATACCTCATAATCAAGCCCATAATTTCATATAAAAAAGTAGCAAGCAATGCTCTTATTTTCGTTAGTTACATTGCTAAATCGGATATAAAATAACATCTACTCTACCCATAGTGGAGCTATAAACTCTTGTTATATAAATACAGGCAACAACCTCAAGCCAACGGTGAAAAAACCTTTGAAATATCACAAATTCTATGATTTATCTCCAAATAGAATAACCCTCTTCTTTGAAATTAAATCCTTTTAATTTTTCTCTTTCACAAATATTCTTGAACTCCTCAGATACTATTATGT
>NZ_CAURLX010000013.1:0-45900 GCF_963525585.1 uncultured Capnocytophaga sp.
TTCGGTAGAGTGTCTCAGCTAAGTACTTATCCTTCATCTCAGATAGGTTGGAGGTTGTGATGATCTCCTCCTCAAAACGATTAACGGTTTCTTTCATTGCTTATTTTACTTTAAATCTTGCTTATTTACTTTTTTGCGTTGGTTTTTAGATAGTTAGGAATGATTTTTTGCATTGCTTAATGAGGTGAAAATTGTTTATTCCTCATTGTCGGGTTCTGGCAAATCAAGATTGAAATTATCCATACACATCTGCCTTACTTGCTGCTTAAATTCCTTTTCCCATTCATAAGTGCTTAACTTGGTGCTACTCACTGGCACTCGTTGTATCTCACCAGTAGCAGGATTAGGACGCTCCTCATAATTACACAAGACTTTCAGTACATTATGAACCTCATTAGGAGGGTAAAACTCGCCCCAAGTGTCATTAATAGCTTGTTGAATGATAGGTATCCAAAAGCCCCAATAGAATGCATTTTGCTGTACGCTTCGTTTCTTGCTTCGCCTCTCAATGGTGATATTGATATTTGTGTCTTCAAAGGAGGCTATAGCGTTTTGTATAAGATTGCGATTTTGCACCAATTTGCCGTTTTTTACGTTACTCGGAATGGTTATCTTTTTCATTGTTATCGTCTTTGAAAGCAAGGCAGGACTCGAACCTGCTACTATCCCGATTGATACTTGCTTTTTTGTTGTGTTAATTGCCTAACATTCACGGTACTCCGCTATTAATTCCTTTATTTCTTCATATACAACCTCGCCGTTTTCCGTAACTTTACTAACGTAATAATCTATTCCTTCTACACTGTCAGGTTCTTTATCCTCAAGGTAATCAAACGGACTTTCTTCAAAAATATCCATCGCTTCTTCGTAGCTTTCTGCTTCTACAATAGCCGTGTACTCACTTTCTTCCACTTGGAAAAATTTAATTACATACTTTTTCATTATTTTTTAATTTTAATCTTCTAATTCACTTATCAAATCCGTGTAATAATCTATCTCGTCTTCGATTTCTTCGAGTTGTTCTCTTAACTCACTGGTATCTTCCCCGTCTCTTTCCCTATATCTTATTTCATCATAGATATACCTTTGGGTTTGCTCAAGCTCCTCTTTTAGGCTCTTGTAGCTATTTAATTCTGTTTTTCTCATTGTTATTTAATATTTAATTTAAATTATTAAAAAGGTAAATCATCAAAATTTTCATCTGTTGTTGATTCTTTTCCCGTATCTTTTTTGTCTTCAGGAGAAGATACAGGAACTACAGGAGTTTTTGGCACATAGTTATATTTCACCTCCTCCCAAGCATACGCAGTCAAATTCTGGCTGTGCATCTCTTTATCCTGCCACTCGAAGAATCTACCGTTAATCTGAAAATGAATTTTCACCTCCATTCCCACAACTACAGATGAAAACTTCTCTATATTTACATTGATTACCTGTAGCTTAATTATATTTTCTCTCTTTTCACCTGTATATTGGTTGAATGTAGAACAATCCAAAAAGAACTCTTGCACCTTGAATTTATCAGTCCTTGCTACAACATCTCCCTTTGATAATACTTTTCCTCTTATTTCCATAGATTATTCTTTTATAATGATACTATCCTTTCTATAATTCACTTCAGGAAGGTCTAACAACTCCCCATTCTCATCTACTGGCAAAAGTCCTTTTTCTTTACTGATGAACGCTTGTTTGTATTTCTCCTCTATCTCCTTGAGATTATCTGAGGCAATTTGCCACTCTTTTATACCCTTGTAGTTAAAAGTACGACCCCCATTCCTCACCTCGAATTTAGCCCCTTTATAAATACCCTCATTGTATTCTATTTGGGTGCGTATCTGCTCTTCATGCTCCTGCTCAAAGGCTTTTACGGCTTCGATGTACGCTTCACATTCTTTTTTTCGTCCTCTGAAAGCGAGGACAGCTTCCAATATAGGCATTTCGCCGTCCTCTACTATCTGACACTTAGTTACAAATTCTTCTTGTAACTGCTGAAACATCTCTTTACTGTACCCCATTTTGTCTGTTATTTAATAGTTCTTGTATTTTTATTTCTATCTCTTTACTTACCTTATAAAATTGTTTTGCATCGTTAGGGCTTTTTATCTTACCCTCATTAATACCCTTGATGACGTTGAGCCATTCCTTAGTCATATTCTTATCTTTATCTAAGATATTGAGCCAAGGCAAATCTTTTGCAGGCACTGTAGTCTTTCCTTTGAATACATCTATACCTATTCCTAAATAACTACACATCTTAGTAAGAGCATCTGTACTTGCACCTTTGAATGCATCTCCAAGGTCAAAATTCTTAGAATTCTCTCCTCCATTATCATTCCCTCCGAAGCTCTCATAATACACCCCATACTCAGGAATTTCTAAGGTGGATTTTACCACCACCATACCCTTTTCAGTTGTTGCTATATGCTCTACTTTCATCCTCCATTTTCCACAGCCAAACACATCATTTAATCGTTCTGTTACATAGATTGCCTTGATAGAAGAAAGGAATGCTTTTGACGAGTGAGGCTTCACAGCCTCAGCTGGTAGAGGTTTTTTTAATTCCTCATACATTTCTTGGGTAATTGTCTTTATCTCATTCATTTCGTTATCTATTTAAATGGTTATTCTTCATATTGTCTTAATCTATGATTGCATTCATAAGCAACATTCTGCCTTGCATCATCTATGCACTTGATATACTCATTAATTGGTACTTCACGAGTTACTTTGCTATCAATGGGGAGGGCTATATGCCCTATCACCCTATCACTATCAGCGCCAAATCCCCACATATAGCGCTCGTCTATTCTATCAATTTGCAAGAGCCAATCACCTATCTCATAGCATTTGCCATTTTCTACGGTTGTTTTCATTGTTCTTTGCTTTTAGTTGATTCTTTAAGGGTATCGCCATCATATAGCCCGTAACAACCCTTATTGAACCTTACTTTGACTATTTCAAGACCCTCATTATTGATTATCTCAACTATCACCCCTTCCTTGCCCTTTTGATTTGCAGGATCTGTTGTTATAAAGGGATTAACTATTACTTTATCGCCTACTTTCATATTACCACATTTTAGAAGTTGCATAATCGGGGTATAAGCCTTCAGTATCATTGAATTGGTATTCTACATTGGCTCTCTTAGTGAGTAGTGTCGTGAGTTCTCTTTCTTGCTCGTCTGTTAATTGGACTTCTTCACTATTAACATATACTTCTGTTATAGCTACTTCGTGATTGCTACTATCACGCCCCGAATAATCTAAGGTTACCTCATAGATTACCTGACAATACCAATCATCGGGGTATTCTACTTCTGTCATAAATTCATTCTCAATAGTATTGTATCTATCTTCGTGAATATCCAAGTAATCGTTACCTTGGTAGGCAGGGGTTGCACGCTCTTCACTGATTAGCCGCGCAAATTCAAAAGGGCTGATTGTTCTCATAGGACTGTTTTTTTAATGTTTGATAAATAAATCTATCTTGACTACTGCGAATCATCGCTGTATAATCAGGGTGCTTAAGATTAAAAAGGTAATCATTGTATATTACCTTCTCTTCAGGAGTCAATTCGCACCACTTGCGACCCTTGTAGCATAGGTAACCCCCTATACTTTCGAAGTCTGATTTTTTTTCGTATTTTCTCTTGCGAGAGAAAAAAAATTGTAGTAATTTTGCCATCATTTTTTTTTAATAACTTTTAGTTATACTTATGCCTCGCACTCTTGCGGGGCTTTTTTATTTTCTACTTCTGTTTTTCTCATACCCCTTAGCAAATTCCTTTATCTCATTATAGGAGTACTTAGGATGTCCTTTGTCATTTACTCTGTAAAAGCACCCTTCACGCTCCAAGCGGGAAACCGTCTGCTTTTCTATATTGAGAAAATCTGCCACTTCCTTTATACTCATTAAGCTGTCTTTTGGGCGCTCTTCTTTCACTCTTCTAATTGCCTCTGCATATTGGTCTATATGATCAGGAAGCAACTTCGCTGTAGCGAGAAACTCTTTCACCTCCTCAAGGGTAAGGTTACTATAAGTACTCATTGCGTATTCTACTCGTGTCATATTTTTTCGTATAAATCTTCCTTATTATATCCATACTTCTTATACACAGGGAGTAACGCTATACCTAATAGCTTGTTACTCCTTCTATCAGCACCCGCAAGTACTGCTGTCTGTCTAACATCCAACACCCCCGCCAGTTCCAAGCTAAATCGGTTACATTCCTTTATATGATTAGCTACATTCTCCGAGAGGTCTCCTGTTTTAGCTTTTCTGTAATCCTTCATCGTTTTTTTAACTTTTTCTTTCATTTTCATTGTTTTTTAATTTTTTATTGTTATATTTGCACCTGTAAAATGTTTATCTATTTTTGTATCATTTTGACACTGCAAAGATATAACTATTTTGGTTATAAAACAAATGTTTTTATAACTGTTTTAGTTATATTGTTGTTAAAATTTGTATTGTATTGTTTTTCAGTTTCTTATACGTAAATTTATTACTTGAAATATATTTTTATGAAGCATTTTTTAATCATTTTATCTCTATTTACACTCTTATCTTGTACAAAAGATAGTGGTAAAAATAGCAAAGAGGGAGATGCTTGTGGGTTCTATAATGGAAAAAAGTTATACAGAGGAGAACGTAACGGATGTTATTACCTGCAAGAAGATGGGCAAAAAACTTATGTTGATAGAAGTCATTGCTCTTGTCTAAATAATTAAATAAACAATACTTTTTATACTCACAACACAACTATATAACTAAAATGAAAAATAATTTAAATAACCAAAATAGTTATTTTAATAAGTATATTAAGGATGCTTTTTTACAGCTTGGGAAAAAGCAATCTGAGGTAATAGCAGATTTACAAGTATCTCAGCCTTATGTATCTGCACTTATGAATGGGAGAAAACCTGTAGGAAAGGAAATGGCAGGTAAGCTGAATAGTCTATATGGTTTTGATATAGCTAAAGTAATGTCTATAGCCTCTCCTTTGGCCCCCAACCAGCAAAAAACCATACTCAAAAAGCTAAAAAAGCTCCTTATATCACTGAGAAATAGAATCACGCCTGAGCAACAGCAGACATTCAAGCAATATGAAGCACTACTATCACAAGGAGAGACCATAGTAACACAAGAACTCATTGAGGAGATAGCCACCACCTTTCCTGACATCAACAAGGAATGGATTACTGACAACAAAGGTACTATGTTCCTATCCGACAACACCCTTATCAATGGAAAAGACTTAAGTCATTCCATTAGTAAGCTCAAGTCGAAAAATGGCACTAAGGAAGTATCCCCCGTAGCTGAGCAAAATTATATGATGGTTGAATATGTAGATTTATCCGCATCAGCAGGTATGTTAGGAGGCGACTTCTCCGCTGACGTAATCGATAAGTTACCTGATACACACAAAAGGTTAGTTCCTCGTGAATACCGTGAGGGATCATACCTTGTAGTACGTGTCAATGGAGATAGTATGGATGATGGCACCAAGCGCTCCCTCTCTGATGGTGATGAGATACTTATCCGCCTTTGGACAGACCCAATAGAAACACTGCCTATCCGTAGCAAACTCTTTGTACTAACCACTCGTAGTGGGCATATAGTTAAACAAATAACCAAAATTGACCATAACAAAAAGGTAATCACTTGTCATTCATTCAATCCATTATATCCTGACCAAGTTGTGGATTTTAATGAGCTCATTCAAATCTTTACCGTTGAAAAAATCGTTAATTCTAAAATCAGATTTTAAATTTATACAACATGAAAAAAGTATCAACAATAGCTGCATTCGCTACTCTCATCTCTTCTTGTGGGTATAATCAACAGGAACAAATGCTTTATGATTGGGTCAATCAAGGCACAATGGAAACTATTAAAACAGAAGCCAAAAACATTGAATTCAAAATTAAGGAAATTAAAAAAGTCCAAGAAATTACAGCCAAAGATAGTTTAAACCTCCTCTTATCTACCTTTGAAGATGATAGGAAAGGAATGATAAGTGATTTAGAAAATGACTTAAAAACAGCAGAACATTTACGAGAAACCACTTTGAACAATATAGAGAAACTTAAAAACATCAACTCTCAAGAAGCAAAAGATTATATTGTAGAACTACAAACAACTCTTGAAAAAACAGAAAGGATAATTAATGATGATAAGAAAAATATAGAAGCTTACAACAATGATTGTGTAGGCACACCTCTTGAAAAGACATTTAAGAGAATACAAGAATACAAAACTCTTGACAACTCAAAGCTTTGTGATATATATAAAGCCACACACACTATAAAGAATCCTTTATTAAATATTGAACAAACAATATCACACAATTATTACACAAATAGAGATGGAAATAAAATAGTCAAACAAGATTAATCTCTCCCCATAAAAAAGTCCCTAATATTAGGGACTTTTTTACTCAAAACAACTTCATCCTCCAAGCAACGAATAGAATAAGGCTAATTATAATAATCCAAGTAATAGACCTACAATGAGTACCCTCTACTTGCTTCTCCTCTTGTTTTTTCTGGCTTATTTCGTAGTTTTTTTCCTCTTTTTTCTCAATTATTTTATTATCTATAGTAAGAGTACTATCAACCTGCTGGTGGCTCTTAGAATGGCTCTCTATGCTCTTAAGGATAACCTTTCCGCCCTGTACTCTTATAGTCTCACTATCTCCATCCCTAATGCGGTAATATACCAATTCTTTGGCGTTACCTACGCTATCCCTATCACTCTCAAGGGTGATTTCATAGGATTGCAATTGTCGGAAGTCAAAAGTAGCGACCTTTTGGGACTTTTCTACGTGTGTAGAACTGTCTTTTACCTCCTTTCTTTCGCTCTTTTGCTCTTCTTTCAGCTCGGTTTTGCTTGATTTTTTGCTCCTGCAACCGAAAAGCACCATAAGAGCTAAGAGTAAATACATAATCTTTCTCATACATTACTTTTCATCTTTTTTAGCTGACTTTTCGAGCCACATAAGACCTTCCTCCAACTTGGTAATAACCAGCGCAAGTTCTCTTGTCCGTGGCAATTGTTCTACTTTAGCGAGTAGATTTTCATACTCTTTTTTTAATTCTTGAATTTCTACCATAATTAACATTTTTACAATTAAATATTCTTATACTCGTCCTTAGCGTTGTAGCAAGGGCAAGCTTTATTGACTTTTGGAAAGTCCCTATGCCCCTGTATCACGGCATTAGGGTACAGCTCTTTCAATTCTTTAAGGAGCTTGACAAGTGCCTCCTTTTGCTCTTTTGTGCGAGTATCCTTAGGCTGTAGGGTATTCTTGTCAATTCCTCCAATGTAGCAGATACCAATACTGTCAATATTGTGTCCTTCCACGTGTGCGGGTATCTTATCCACATCTCGTCCTAGTTCTACCGTTCCATCCAAGAGAATCACATAATTATACCCTATTTCGTTGAATCCACGCTGGCGATGCCATAGGTCTATATCCTTAGCCGTATGCGCACGCCCCTCTGGTGTGGCAGAGCAATGTACCACGAGGTACTTAATTATTCGTTTGCTTTTTTTCATTTTTATTTTTATTATTGATTTATTTTACTAAATATTGAGCTCCGACTGGTAATCGCCAATCTGGCAATTGTCCTGCATTAATCTTATTCATCTGTTGTTGATTTACATATACATAATTACAAGTTATATTAAGATTCGTATATTTAACTATCTCATTTGCGTTGCTCAAATCTATATAATCCACCTTAATAACCCCCATTAATCCCTGTACATCTATTGTGTATAATCCCGATGATTGAAATTCAAAAGTATTCTTTTCTCCTACTATTAATTTGTGTGAAGGCAACCTAAATCCAACGTATTGATTACTTCTTCCTACTGAGACATAATCATAATAACCATTAGTCTTTTGAATATATTCATTGGATTTTGAGTAATAGGAGAACATTATATTTTTTGTATTAGCATCTATTTCAAATACTATTGTGATAAAATCTTTTCTCTTTCCCCCTCCCCACTGAAAGTATTGTATTGCATTCATCTTATATATTCCTAATATCTATGTAACACTTATTATTCCATATACTCACTACAGCTGTTGAGCCATCACCCCCGTTAAAGGATGTATCTCCCGTGTAGATGATTTGCTTGCCATCGCAAGTGAAGGTTACTTGTCCGCCTGCGAATACTTTGCGAAAAGACACACAATCCAGAGAAACTAAATCTTTAAGCTGAATGGTTAATGGAGTCTCAACAAAAATAACAGAACCATTATGGCTATGGTTACACTCTATATAGTCACGGATGGATATATTCTCACTATTCCCATTCAATTCAAACCAACCTGTATAACTACCAGTAATAACTTGTTTTACATACAATTTCCTATCATTTATATCCAAGTTTTTTGCAATTATAAAACCCCAATTCTTAGAGCTATGGGTAAACCCTACCATCTCATAAAAAGAATCGCCTGGGGCATTAGCTATACTACTACCTGATCCGAAGTGAATAGCTCCATTCTTATCAAGGAATTTGTGAGCGTCTGTAATAGTCTTATATGTAGCTATCTCCGGTTTTTCACCTATCTCATTCCAGCTGTGTCTGTGATTTTTTGGGGCATACTCGCTGTGGGTATGGGTACGTAAGGCATATTCTATATGTGTGTGCACCAATCGTGAATAGCGGTCATCGTGGTGATGATCATTAGGAGCCTTCCCATTTAGAGCATCCCGCAACCCTGCAATATTGTCAATTCCTAATGTACTGAGTATATGCTTATTTTGCTTGATATACGCCACAATCTCTCGAAGTTCGTCCAATTCTGTGTCAGGACTTTGTAGAATACGTGTAAGGTTGTCTATCAAGTCCTTCAAGTCTTGAGCTGTTCCAGAAAAGCTCCCCCGTGGTAACAATACAGAGACATCTACCTGCTGTAGCCCCTCCAGCTTCCTGCGCAATTCATTCGTAAAGTCATTCGAGGAGAGTATCTTCCCCTGCACCTTATCGACTTTTCTATCTATAGCGTTCGCCAAGTCATTCGCTGTACCCTCATAATTCCCCTTGTCTAACTTTTCACCGAATAATCTAAGAAACTGTTCTAATTTACCCTTCAAAAGTCGCAATACAGCCCCAACTCGTTCCTTTGTATTGCCTCCTGTTCTAGTCTCTCCTTCTATCTGTTGAATAATATTCTCTATTGCTCTCATTCTTTGTTACTTTTCTTCTATCTCTTTCTTCTATTTACATCCTCTGCAAATCGTATTGTTACACTCATTCCATACCTTCCCGTTACCGACTCATACGCATCATTCCCCTCTACTACCTCTACCTCTCTCCATTGGCTACTAGCGAAGAATGTATCGCTATCTACCCAATCACTATCCTTACGTTCTCCGATATATAGATACACTTCATCACTCACTAGCAAATCCTTATATTCCTCTATCTCATCATTCAGTATAGGAACACTCTCCTTCAACTTCCACTCCCTAATACTCGTCATCCCTACCATCCTACGCTCTCTCCATTCATACACATTTCTATCCCACCCCCCCAAACTCTTCCTCTTAACCTCTTCCACATATTTTTTCGAAAACAATCCATAACCCCAATTCCCATAACGCGTACGCCACCGCAAGAATACGCCACATCTATCTATCTCTCGTGTTACCTCACCCCTTGGATAAAATGTAATATCTCCTACCGTAATACTCCTTGTTCCCCTCAATATATTCACTCCCTTGAAGACACCATTCTCAGAATATAAATATGTATCTATCTGTGGATACCCCTTATAATATACCTTTCCCTCTCCTCCCAATCTCTTCCCTATTCTTAACTCATAAGAACTACACGTAGCATCTACTACTACTAATTCGACTCTCTCCGATTCCAAGACCTTTCTCGTACGCCTATCAAGCATCTTCACACACGAAAAAGAAAGATTAACATTAATAATCGGAACGTGACCCAAAAGTATCTGCCTCCCCTTGTATTTTTTCGCAAAAAAAACCTTGAATATCTCGCTCAAGTCTATCTCCACCTCTCTCCTATGTACTGTATAACGTACCCAATGTGTCTCCCCATCATAACTCGCACTTATATCCAAGTATGTATCCCTGAAGTCATCTACATTGCTATCAAATCGATAATCTACTACATACGTCAGCGTGTAACCCAAGTGCGCACTTGTATAATCCCCTGTCTGTCTAACAATCTGTCCCATCTTATGCTACCATTTCTCTTATGATATCTATTACCTCACTCTCGAACCTAACTATACATCCCTCTCCTACTCTATCCATAATTCGCTGGATGCGATCCTCTGTAATTACCGCATCTACAAACGCCGGAACTCCTCCGTCCTGATACCGTCTTGTTCCTTCCCTCCCTATCTTCCTTGCTATGAGATAGGCTAATGTTGATACCTTCATCTTCTCCTCCACCGGTCTTAACCCCTTCGCCTCTATCCACTCCAATATCGCTCCCACTGGTGGCATCCTGCCCTCTGCTCGACCCCACTGCATATAATACGTATAATCTAACCCCGTTATAACACCGCTATAACCGCCATCTCTATGTATCACCTCCGTCTCCAGACCTCGTTCCCATTCTCCAGTAGATCGCATTCCTAGTTCTTCATACTTCGCAATCAAGTCCTTTCTCAACTCCTCTAATTCCTCCTGTAAAATCTTCTCTACTATCATAATACTGTTGCTATCTGAAACTCTACCAGTACTCCGTCATAGTTATCATCATATAAGTTGATAACCTCAACCATTCGCCACTGTTGTATCTCATAGTCATAACAAAAGGACTTAGGAATCTTCATCACCTCCTCCTTACACCGCCTGATATACCTCTCATAGCGACCCTCTGTAATCGCATTCCCAACCTGTCCATCATACACCCTATCGTATTCACTACACATCAATAACATACAACGCCCCTTATATATTCTATTACGAACTACATTCCCTTCAAAAAAAATCTGCTCCTCTACAGGGTCTAAGAAGAGTGTAAAAGTCTTCTCCTCTAAATCCAAGTTATGAAAGTCTCTCCTACCATAATCAAATCCCCACCCCTCCACTCTCGCTATCCTCTCTAATACCTCCTTCATATTCCTCCTTTTTTAGAAATGACAACAGAGTCACTATTGCCTTGTAAATCTCCTACACGCTCCTCATTGTCGCTATTATTCAAATATTCCTTTATCGACCGCGCTATCTCCTCCTTATCATCCTTATTCAGTATGATTCGACCTATCACCTGACCGGCTCTATCAAATCGAACCTTATCCTCAGCCTTCTCGTAGATACTTTTAACCTCGATAAGGCACAACAACAATGCGCCTCCCAAAGTCATAAAAGGGAAGAACCACACCGTATTATGGTAATATTGTTCAAAGTACCACACCGCGCTCATCTGCATACTATCTACTACTGTTAATGCTATCAATACATTATAATATTGAGCCAACTTCCCTACGGTTCTCTTGTATCCGTATGAAGTACGCACTTCTCCATTCCTGCGAGCCTTCCTAACACCACTCCACAAATCCGCTAATATCATTATCAGCACCAATATATACACTCCAAAGAGAATCCATAGCGTTACAAATATCTTTTCCATTCTTTATTTATTTTACTCAAAACTTAAATCAAAACTTGAATCAAAAATTCTTCTTCCCCATACACTCACAAATCCCCTGTCAAATCTCTTCCTCATCTCCTGAGGATCACCATCAAGAAAGTACAACAGACTACGCTCACGTATCGACCCCGTCCCAAGAGTGAATCGTATAGCACTCTTATTATAATCACGCTCCAGACTTCTCACTTCCAATCCCGCATCATACCCCAACACCTCATAGCGTCCCTCCATAGTAAGAATAATAGCTACATATAGACTCTCAGTTAAACCCTCTATCTCCTCTATATACTTAGAGTCATATATCCTCAATGACAATTCTTGTGTATAACTATCCTCCCCCTGATACTTCTGAATACCCGTAAAGTGCCGACTGTACCCCTCAACTACATAACCACGAGCTCCATTCTTAAGAGAAAAGTCTAACAACCTATTCCTCTCTATTCGTATCCTGCTCCTATCTATAGCGTCAAAAGGAATCAATACGACCTTATTCTCTATACCTACTACCGGAACACGTGAGCAGTCTATCTGAAGATCTTCATTCAACACCTTGTTGCATCTCATTTTTTTCTTTTTAAATCAAACTTACTCTAACACCTCCTCTTCGCTCCTGAATCACTCCACAACCTGTATCACAAGAAGACCATTCCGGAAATTGACCCCTATGACGCTCTATGTACCTCCTACAATCCTCCCATAACTCATTCGCATTCTGCATATACAACGTTCGTAAGTCTCTACGTTCTCCCTGACTCACTCCCTCTCCATCCTGATACACCTTTCCTCTTACTCCGTAGGGCGTATCTACCTGATGACCTGTAAATATATACCTAGCATAGGAGAAATATGCTAATACCGCCTTCAATCCTGCAAACTCGTACTTCCTTCCTTGATGCGTGTAACTTCCACCCTCTAAGAGTAATGAATAATCCCGCTGTGGCGTCTCGCTCACCAAGTCCTGATAGAAATCTTCACATACCAAAGGCTTGAGGTCAAACATCTGCGCCTCCCTTGCGTATCTCTCAAAGTCCTCTACCTTCCGAAAGGTCGATACACTCAAGTACTTCCCTACACTTGCCTTATCTATTAGTATTCTCATCTGTCATTAGTAATTAGTCATTATTTCAAATAGTCCATTACTTGATATTGGCTCAGCAAAATTGTCAAATAATTCTTCAAACATCTCTTGTACATCCTGACGCTCCTCCTGCATCTGCTCCTGCATAAATACCCTCGCCTCCCTAAGACTCTCCCCTGATGTATTTCCTAACTTCCCCTCAACAAAGTCAATCAGAACTGGAGGAACATTCCCATAGGTCTTCCTGATATTATTCGCAGTCTTCCTATCCGCATATTCGAACAAGTCAGCCTTTACATTACTCTCTATGGGTTTGACTAACACCTGATCCTCTAGCTTGTCTCCTGACATTTCCAGCTGAAAATGGAATACACTCTGCTCTGCCTCTACACCTATTGACCGCCTCAAGTGTTCCTGAAATTCTTCCTTGTCCGCCTCACTCTTGAAAGGAGAGGTTACAAAGGCATAGGTGCCGAAAAATCCCTTCTTGAATCCATTCCTAGTATATTTAGATGATAGCATCTCACTCTCACAATCCAACAACACTGTATCTGCCCACGCCAGCGGGTACGAATCATTCCTATCAAGATTCAAAAAAAACACCTGCCCCTTGTAATTATCCCAGCCTCCTGCCTTATTCACTTGTTCCTGTATCACTTCAGGACGAGGGTCGTATAAGTCTATTACAGATACATTCTTGTCTATCTCCTTCTTATCCTGTAACTTATCCCAATTGTTGTAATACAATACCTTTCCCCTGTAATTCTTGCTATCTTTAACCCCTAGCCTACAACAACCATAAGGAAGCACCTGTACGCTGGTCTTTTGAAAAAGTTGATTATAATTTATCTGCAAAAAGACCCCTCTATGATACGAAAGACTTCTCGACACCTTCTTCAGTAAGTCATTCGGCGTTTCCCTCCTATCATTGATGTACAAAGACTCCTTCTTGAACCGCTCTCCACGCTCCTTAGCTGTCGCTCTCGCTTCTGCCTCCAGTGAAAATCCTTTTCCATAGATAAAATCCGCTATCACCCCCGCACAAGCCTTAGCCGTTGCAGAACCGCCCACCAATAACTCTATCTTCGTAGGGTAATCATTCCCCTCTCCATTAGCTAGAAAAGGGAATCCTCTATACTTCCCCATCTCTGTACGTCTGCTCTCCTCCTTCAGCGTAATTACTGTCACCTTAGTCATCGTACTCTAGAATTTAATCTTCAACAACCGCATCTTCAACAACTGTCTCTTCTTGAGAACCTTCTATTTCTTCATTCGATTTAGTATTCCACTCCTCCAACGCTTCCTTCCAATTCTCAGGATATTCCGCAAAATTCGCTATCCTATTGGGATTAATCGATAAGTATCGTAGAGCTACCTCATTCGTTAAGGTATCCTGATTGAAGTATTCGCTACTTCCAAAATCCATAGGGAGAGAAATTATATCCTCTCGCAATCTGAATGCTCCCTCTTGTAGCATTCCATTTTTCTTTCTCTTTGCCATTTCTTCTATCTTTTTTTCTATTCCCTTTACCCTATCCTCACCATAGCTAACCAATTGATTCCAATAATTAGCTAACTTATGAGGGCAACTCACACAAGGGTCATTATCATTGAATAAGTAAGTATAAAAGGCGATGAAAGTCTCTTTATCCTCTCCCACCGCCTTCTCATAACCTCCTTCCAACAATTTCTTCAGACCCTCTCTTGAAAAATCCATCATCTATGAAGCTAATTTATTGTCAAATTTACCCTTAGTGGTAGCATAATCAGTATCCAACCACCTCATTACGCTCTTAGGCTCCTTCTGATTGCTAGGAGTTCCAATTGTCAAGGTGTATTCCCCTCCATTGGTACGCCCCTCACCCTCAGTTGCCTCCAATCCAATATAGAATCCATACACATCAAAGGAATTATCCAGCGTACTGGTCTTATTCTGTGCTATCGCCACCAATGATGCCCCCGCAACTAGCCTATCTATCTGCTCATAATCCTCTGTACTCTTACCATACAACTTCAATACCAACAGATGCTTGTGTCCATTATAGCTGTCGTCTGAAATTTCAGGTTTTGTAGTTATCGTAAGGTGACTCTCCTTAAGATACTCCACCTTATACCCCGTCTTACCTGTCTTCAGTACAAGGCTCTTAATCTTATTACCTTCCACCTGTGTTGCGCCTAAGTCTATATCCTCTCTATTGAGAAGGATTATACTCTTTTCAACTCCCTTGACCGTATCATTACAATCAAATACGAAGTCTTTCGATATTCTATTAATACATTGTGCCATCTTCTCTGATTTTAATTATACAGGCAAGTTTCCCCACCTGTATAATTCCATTAAATTTAATATGATATGAAAAAAAAACAATAAAGACCCCTTGTTATTATACCGCCATTGCTCCTGTAGTACCTATCACTCGTTGGAAATCCACTCGATAAGAGGACTTCAGATATACCTTCTCTATATCCCCACCTAAGTACTCTACCCCTACATCTTGTAAGGCTCCCATACTATCAATGGCTATCTGGCACTCATTCTTGTCTAAAATTAATGCACGATGCGGATTATGCCACTTCGAACCATTGTCAAAGCTCGTGCGAATTGTATCATCCAGCCATTCTGAGGTAACCACAGGAATACCCTCGAATTCTGATACCATATATCCGCCCTCTACCATCTTAAAGGAATGTTCATTATGAAATTCCTTACGCATAAATCTCGTTAAGTTTGTGGCCAAACTCTGAGTAATTACGAATACAGGTGATGCTCCACTCTTGAATCCTGCTATATCCTTAAGTTGGCAAAGTACCTGATACGCTCTATCCTCAGCCAATGCTCGCTGTGCGGTATATCCTGAACCGCCATTCTCCGCAATCGAAATCTTACGCTCTGGCATTGTTGCTATCATTGCCTCGAATTGTGCGAATAATCCATTCAACACATTGTAGTTCTTATTATCCAATCCGACCTTGAGAACCTGAGTACCACTACCACTGCCCACTGTCGAATGATTCTTATCTCCAAAAAAGACGAATCTATTGAAGTCATTCAATATACCGCCCTCTATGAGAGATACCAAGAATGCTACATAATCTGAATCATCTATGTTGAACCTATCCGCACCAGTCTTAGTTACCCAAGCGTCAAAAGTCTTCTCTAAGGTCGAATAACAATCCGAAACATTCACCTTTAATGGAACAGGGTCAAACCAACCTGTTCTGACCTGTGTATCCAATCCTACCGAAGGCTTAGCACACCCCTCATCTAAGTGAGTTACATTCGATACCGGCGCGTAATATCCGAATTCAGTACCCCTCACAATACCCTCTCGTATTGTGAATATCTGTTGCAAAGGAAGTAATCCAAATTGTCCTTCCTCTAGCAAATCCTTAATCTGCTTCAGGTAATTCTTATTCCTTTCCGCTTCCTTAAGAAATGTCTTAAATGCTGTATTTGCCATAATCTATCTATTCTTTTTCTATCTTAATCATTAAGCCCTACCCAATCTCTTGCGAATCTTCTCCAAATCCAATAATGAGACATTACCTCCTTGTTCCTGACTCACACCTCTAGGATTATCAATCTCAAATTTACTCTGAATCTTCTTCATTCTAGAGAACTCCTTCTCCATTTCTTCAACCTTATTCACTAGAGTATTCAAGGTATCTATCACTACACGGGCAAATTCTTCATCTTCTCCCTCATTATTCGGTTCTTTCTCTTTCTCCCGAATCTCCTTAATCTTACCGCCCTCTACCACTAGAGTCTTTTCGTCTTTCAAAAGATATTCACCATCTGCCAGAGGCTTATCCGCCTCCTGACCGTCTGAGGTCTTCTGTCTTACCTCATCCCCTACAGAAGGACTCTCTCCCTCTGTTACCACTGTGATAATATCACCATTCGCCAGAGTCAGGTCTATATCAAATACCTTCGCCTCTTTTGCCTTCTTACTGAATTCCTTCAAAAAAGTTAGCATTTCCTTCGTTACCTGTTTCAAATTCATAATTAATCTATTATTCGTTTCCTTTTTGTTATCAAAAAAAAGTCCATTCGTCGCCGCTGGATCATCTACAAGGTCTGAACCGCTCCATTCTATTAACTTCAATCCCAATCCTATACGCTCTACACCTCCTTCATTATACGCCTCCTCCGTTACATCAGCATAGACATAGATTGAATTGCCAAACATCTCAGGACACTCCTGAGCCATTCCCATAACGTAGTCAAACAAGCTAATCCCTCTACCTGCTACCTGCGCACGCCTTGATATATCCGCTAAGTACAAATCACCTATCAGACGCCCCTCTTCTACTCGAAAGTTCTTGTACTTCCCAATAAAAGAACCAAAAGAGCCCCCTGTAAAGGACGGGTGTTCAAATCGTGATTTTATCTCCCCTTTCTCATTCCCGTAGTCTCTTAACTCATTGAGGAACCGCTCAGAGAAGTAATAACCATTCTTATTGAGACCCATATTAGCCAACGCAACGCCATATATAACGCCACTATCAGCGTCTATCTTACCTACTCTCTCATTGTATGTACTGAATCTTAATTCCATAGTGCAAATGTACCTATTATATACCCTCTCTTATGCCCCTGAATAAGGGCAATAATTTAACCAAATCTACACTACCTTTGCAACCGAATTAAAAATTGTTTTTCTCTTACTTTTGTGACATTATCACACAAAAAAAGAGTGCTCTCCAGCACTCTTCCCTTTGAAACACCCTGAAGAGTTTTTTCATATATCTAAATTAAAAGGAGTGATTATTGCTAATCACTCCTTTTTCTATCCATTCCTAAGTAAAATATCTTCTCTCCTTCTAACAATTCAAAAATTCCCTCGCACTCTCAAATGTGAATCTCTTAGAATAAAATTCTTTTGAGTACTTTTTATTCGACTTTACAAAAGCATAATAGTCTTTCAATAACTTCTTATTTGATTTCACAAAATCAAGTACTTCTTGACTATTTTCCTTATTGCGGGCTAACTTAGCCTTACTCTCCTGAGCCTTGCGCTCAGCTACTTTCTCTCTTCTCTCTATCTCATTAGCAAGATTAGATACATACGCTTCATTTTTCTGCAGTTCATAAGCGATTACCCATAGTTGCTTATCAGAAAAAAAGTCGTTTAAATTCTCAGTAACAATCTTATGAGCTAATGTACCTTGAGGTAATATCTTAGCTATTCGACTCCTTACGGATAGAGCTACTTGACGACTACTTTCTTCAATAAATTCACCTATTGAGCTAATTGTAGATACACTTGGGTTGATGTAGCTAACATCATTGTATATATCTTTAATTGTAATTGTTCTCATTTTTTTTTAACTTTTTATTGTTATACTTTGTTTTACAGTGCAAAGGTACGATAAAAGTTTGCGTTATACAAACTTTTTAAGGCGTTTTTTAATTGATGTATCGTTAAAGTTTTATTAATTTTCTAAAACCTCCTTATACTTAAAATAATAGTAAAAAAGCCCCTTAGTCCTTATCCCCATCTCTCTATGTCCGTTAATGAGAGCTGAGATTTCTGCCTTTGCAATTCCTAAGTCCTTCACCAATTGCTTCCCTCCTATCTTATACCTATTCATCTGCTCTTGAATCCATTCAGGGGTAACCTCCTCTGCTGGACTCTCTGTGTATATAGTGACTCCTATATTCAAGGTATATCCCTCAAAGAAGGGAGAAAATAACTCCTGTGCTCGTTCCCTTAATTCCTTATCCGTTAGATAATTCTCAAGAGGACTCTTCTCCTGATACACCGAAAGAATGAGTATCTTCTCTTCCTTATCAACTGACACCACCTTGAAAAATATACGTGAGTATCTCTGGTATTGCAATGCTAAACGCTCTAATTTATCCACCTGCTCTTCCGTGAGCATTTGCCTAATCTTATGGATTGCCTTTATTATATTCATTTTTTTGGTATCTTAAAAGAGGGGGGCTCCCCCCTCTCTGTGTTACAATTCTATTGTTCTCGCCTTTGTAATATCAAAGATTGCTAACTGATGATTAGCTCTTCCTAACTGTAGAGCCTCTTCTAAGTCTTGCACTATCATTACACAATCATAATAATACTGATTGCTCTGATAATCATACCAGCCCCCTACCGTGAATGTACTCTGCTCCGCAATCTCTATCACCTTTCTTAACCCTTCGTCTCCGAAGGAATCCTGTGTTAATTGCATTGCTACACAATAGCCTTTCTTAGGAGTTGAATAATCTAACAATGATACTGTAAAGCCCTCTCTGTTAGCCTCTGCGATTTGTTTTAATCTTTGGAATGTTTCCATAACTTTTCGGCTGTTATACAGTTGCCAACTGTCTTTTAAAATTAATGAACTTATTTGTCTTATTTTGACATTGCAAAGATACGACAATAGTTTTAATTATACAAACTTTTAGCGAGAATTTTTACTCTTAATATAGTTAAATTTTTATTAAAATCAATAAGAAATAAAGGAGGTCTAAAAACCTCCTCTCTATTTATCCTTGTCTCTATAATACTCCTCCCAATGTGCCAATAACTTTTCTGCGTGCTCCTTTGGCGTTACCTTGATATACTTCAGAAAACTCGCTTCTCTAGTGTGCCCCGTAATCTTCATTATTGACAGTGTAGGAAAATTCATCAGATATAAATTAGTCGCAAATGAACGCCTACACGTATGCGAAGTTATTAATTGCCACTTCTCATATACACCACGCTCTTTTCTCCTTGTATTAGGATTCACTACATCTCCCTCCATTTTATCAAAAAAACCCACCTCCTTACACACCTCCTTGATTAAATTGTTGAATCCTGATTTACTCAAAGGATGCGGCATCCCTCTCTTCTCTATCATCTCCTTAATATGATGATGCAAAGGGATAACCACCTTTATACCCGATGAGTTCCGAGTCTTCTTTGGCTCTACCTCTATGAACTTACTATCTGGGTCAATCGCTGGCAAAGTCATAAAGTCCGACACCCGTAACCCCGTCCAAAGTCCTAATATCATTAAATCTCTCACATTCTCAAGTTTCTTGTTACAAGAAAAATCATAATTAAACAATCTCTCTATCTCCTTTTCAGAGAGCGCCACCGACAAACTATTTGCTTTTGTGACCGTGAAATCTGATAAATCATCACTAATACGACACCCCTTTTCTTTAGCCTTCTTCAAGAATACCTTAACCACCTGAATATAAATTCTAATCGAGTTAAGACCTTCTTTTCTCTTATGAATACAAAAGTCAATAAACCTATCATTCATCTTCTTATTGTAATCTACTATCATTAGTCTTTTCTTAATATATCTTTCGAACTCTTTCAATATATTACATACCCCAACATACCCCCTTATCGTCGAAGGACTATACTCCCTCCCTGTATTCTTGTTGATTGTCCCATTAATTCCCTTCAAAAAATCATCTACAAAATCGGTTAAGTATTCAAATTCTTGAGGCATCTTCTCAGGCTTAAAATGTTTATCAAATTCTAATTTCAACATCTCACGACTAATCTCCTCTCCGTTAAGTTTGAAGTTATCAATCAGAGTTATAAGGAAATCGTGATATTGCATAATATAGGAGGTAATCTTCCTCAATCGTACTCCTTCAGTCCCTTTACGAACCTTTGGCATCCGTGCAGTAAAGTCCCAATCATTTGGATTAATAACCTCACCAGTAGAATACTTGAATAATTTTTTTTCGTCCTTTATGTAATATTGAATAATAATAATTGTATCTTTGTCGCCGTTAGGCTCTTTGAGGTAGAAATACATAACTCTTACTTTTGAGGGCAAAGATACAAAAAAGGGTAAGTATAAGGGTAAGTTCTTTGATTATTTTTCAACAAAAAACAACATCAAAAACACTCAAATAATTTGCGACTACTTATTAATAGCGAATATAATTAATTTTTATTTTTATATTGAATGCTATAATTATTTAAATCACAAAGATACAAATTTTGAAAGTAATTCACAACTAGCATTGGCGTACGATGTCTGCAAGGCTTGTTGTTGGAAGTCACAAAGATACAAATTTTGAAAGTAATTCACAACCAAATCCGTGTAATAATCTATCTTGTCTTCGTTGTTGGGAGTCACAAAGACACAAATTTTGAAAGTAATTTATAGCAAAGTCTTAGAACAAGAAAAAATATTTCCTAAAAAATAAAGAAGTAGAAAAGGGAAATTGTTATTAGTAGATTTTTGTGAAAACTCAATAAAAACAAACCCTGTAAGTCTATTTTTATTGAGTTTTTCTTTGGGTGGAATATGGGGCTCGAACCCACGACCTTCGGAACCACAATCCGACGCTCTAACCAGCTGAGCTAAATCCACCATTTATTTCGGGTGCAAAGGTAATACTTTTTATGCAAATAGAAAAATTTTTCCGCATAAAAATTTAATTTTTCAATAAAATATTGGTATTCAGTTTTTTGCAAATATTTTTTCCTTAAAAAAAATCATAAATGAGTAGATGTAGCCTTCTGTACATAGATAAATTTGTAAGGCAAACACGCAAATAAGCCGTTATAACAATATAGTAATTGACAATTAATAATTATTTTGTATCTTTGCCCCCTAAAAAAATAACCAAGCAATGAAAGCCGGGATTGTAGGACTCCCCAATGTGGGAAAATCAACTTTATTTAACTGTTTGTCAAATGCTAAGGCACAGAGTGCCAACTTCCCTTTTTGTACTATTGAACCGAACTTAGGAGTAGTGAATGTACCAGATGCGCGCCTAGAGAAGCTTGAAGAGCTGGTCTCTCCCGAGCGAGTACAGCCTGCTACTGTCGAAATTGTGGATATTGCAGGACTTGTTAGAGGAGCTAGCAAGGGTGAGGGATTAGGAAACCAATTCCTAGGGAATATCCGTGAGTGTCATGCCATTATACATGTACTACGTTGTTTTAACAATGATAATATCGTGCATGTGGATGGCTCGGTGAACCCCATCCGTGATAAAGAAACCATTGATATAGAACTCCAACTCAAGGACTTAGAGACAGTAGAAAAACGCTTGGAAAAAGTAACTCGTGCCGCTAAGGCTGGGGATAAGCTTGCCCAGAAAGAGCTTGACCTTCTTTCTCGCTATAAAGAGGCGCTCCTGAAAGGGCTTTCTGCCCGTACTGTAGTGCTTAACGAGGAAGAAGCCGAACTGAGCAAGAGTTACCAACTCCTTACTGCCAAACCTATCCTATATGTATGTAATGTAGATGAAGCTTCTGCTGTCAGCGGGAATCCTTATGTGGAACAAGTAAAAGAAGCTGTTAAGGACGAAAATGCGGAAGTAATTATCCTAGCCGTAGCTACCGAAGCCGATATTGCCGAGCTAGAGACCTATGAAGAACGCCAGATGTTCCTTCAGGATATGGGACTGGCTGAACCTGGTGCTTCTGTGCTAATTCGTGCTGCTTATAAGCTCCTAAACTTACAGACCTACTTCACGGCAGGGGTAAAAGAAGTACGTGCCTGGACAATTCCTGTAGGAGCCACCGCACCACAGGCAGCGGGTGTCATCCATTCCGATTTCGAACGCGGATTCATCCGTGCTGAAGTTATCGCCTATGATGATTTTGTAGCCTATGGTAGCGAAGCTAAGGTCAAAGAGGCTGGAAAAATGAGAGTAGAAGGAAAAGAATATGTAGTCAAGGACGGCGATATTATGCACTTCCGCTTCAATGTGTAAGAAACACTAGGTATTCACAATAAAAGATAAAACTATCCTAAATTTAGGATAGTTTTTTATTTAGAATTAATATAATTTTCACAGAATAAGTATTTTTTATTTGTTTGTGTCAAAAAATTATCTACATTTGCTACAGAAAAAAACACGAAATCGATATACAAAAATGGCGACAACAACCTCAACTTCGAAGCCCATTTCTGGAAAGAATAAGCGTTTCTTTCGCTACCTAATCCCCTCATTGGTGGGGATACTCTTAGGACTGGCGGGATATATATTCTATATCTCAAAGGCGCATTCTTATCTTTCGGATGACCCTAAGGCTTGCGTAAACTGCCATATAATGGCTCCTGAGTATGCCACTTGGTTTCACTCTTCTCACGGTCGTAATGCCGTGTGTAATGACTGCCACGTGCCGCACGACAATTTCTTTCGTAAGTATTATTTTAAGGCAAGTGATGGGCTTAGACACGCAACAATGTTCACTTTCCGTATGGAACCTCAGGTGATCAAGATGCACGCTCCAGGGCAGATGGTCGTTCAAGAGAACTGTATCCGCTGCCACAACCAGCTGAATTCTCAAGTGAGAACAGGAAAAGTAACCTCTGAGATGGCTCATAAGGATGAAGGGAGGCTCTGCTGGGAATGCCACCGTGAGGTACCTCATAGCAGGGTAAGAGGGCTCAGTACTGTTCCCGATGCGCAAGTACCTATACAGGAGGATCCTATCCCTGATTCGCTACAAAATAAGCGTAACTAATTAATATTCAATTAGTTACGCTTAAATTCTTTAAAATTGAGTGTCAAATTTGTGCCAAGTTCCCCGCTTCTATTTATCTGAGGAATTTGGCATAAAAAAAAATGGACAAAACGACCAAAATCGCACCCAAGCGGATAGCTTTTATAGACTACAAGCCCGCTGAGCTAAGAGACAACAAGTCTTGGTACATCGAGTACTATGCTAAAAATCCTCTTACAGAGAAGTTAGACCGTTTCCGTAATCGTGTTCCTGTAATGAAATCGGTACAGGAAAGGCGTAAGTATGCCAAGAAAATGATACTTGCTATCAATCAGAAGTTAGAATGTGGTTGGTCTCCTTTCTACGAAAACCCCAACAATCAATACAAATCCCTCACAGAGGGACTGGAATTGTACCTAAAGAAGTTGGAGAAAGAAGTACAGGACGGCATAAAACGCCCTGATACGTTAAGAGCGTACAAATCCTTTGTAAGCAACTTGCAACGTTATATAGAGGAGAAGAAGTCGGATATAAAGTTTCTGCTTAATATAGACTTTTTCTTCGTGAATAATTTCCTTGATTATATCTATTACGAGAAAAACAACAGCCCTTCCACCTATAACAACTATCTTACTTATATGAAAAGTTTCTTAGAATGGGCAATAGGAAAGGGATATATAAAACAAAACCCCGCTGAAGGAATAAAAACAAAACCCAAGGTACAAAAGAAACGTGAGCCACTCACTAAGGAAGTAAAGGAATGTATCAAGGAATTACAAAATGTTGATTTTCCTTTCTTCGTGTGCTGTATGATGACTTACTTTTGCCTTATTCGCCGTACGGAGATAACCAAAATCAAGGTGAGCGATGTTCGCCTTTCAGAAAGCCGTATTGTATTGGACGGCTCCATTACAAAAAACAGAAAGACAAACAGCGTTACGATTCCTGATGTGTTCCTCCCTATCCTAGCGCAACACTTAGTAAAAGCCAATAATAGTGATTACCTATTTGGGGAAGATTTCAAACCAAGTAAAAAGCAACTCAATCCTAAGAAGATTTCAGATACTTGGACAAAATACCGCAAGTTGTTCAAGTTTGACAGCAAGTTTCAATTCTATTCTCTCAAGGATACAGGAATAATGGATTTGCTCAATAGTGGTATTCCCTCTATAAAAGTTCGGGACCAGGCTCGCCACTACGACATCAAGCAAACAGAAGCCTACACCACCCGAAACCTAACTGCGGACGAAACTATAAAAAGCGCTTCTTTCTCTTTCTGATCGTGCGTGTGTGCGTGCGCACGCTATAGATGAATTTTTACTCAAAATCGTTATGCTTCGTATGCAACACCTGTTTATAAGAGTTAATACATTGATAATCAAGCAAAACACTGCATAAAAACTCGCATACAAAAAACGGATTTTGCATAAAAGCATATTTTTTGCATACATTTTTATTCTTTAGGGGGCGGGAAGAAGTCGTGTAGGGGAAATGTAATCCTTTTTGTGTGCGCACTCTATAGATGAATTTTTACTCAAAATCGTTATGCTTCGTATGCAACACTTGTTTAAAATGGTTAATACATTGATAATCAGTAAAAATACTTCATAAAAACTTGCATACAAAAGATGAGCTTTGCATAAAAACATCCTTTTTGCATAAAAAAACCTCCCCTGCGAGTGCCGTGCAGAGGAGGAAAATGTAAAAAAAAATTGACAGAGTTTATACGTTCCTATACCAAAAAGTATAGATAAGCCAGCCAAAGAAATAATAACGAGTTTCGGTATATCGCAGCTCTCCAGCAGTGTCTAAGTGATAGTATTTTACTGTTTTCATCGTTTAGTTTTTTTAAGGTAAAACAACAAAATCATCACCAGCTAAGGCTTTTAGAAGATCTAACTTGGAGGAAAAAAGCGCTTCTTCATCAACATTAAAGGCTGCATAAAACTTATCTCTAACCAAATAACGGGTTTCTAAATGATATTTTTCCTCTCGTACGCTTACAGTTAGGTATATTTCCCTTATCTCAACTTCTTCTATTACTCCCAATTGTGCAAAAAACACACGTTGTCCTATATGAAATAATGTCATTAAGTCCATAGCTTTACAATTTAGGGTTAGTGAAATAAGGATTAAGTACCTCAGAAAGGTTATTGAGGTAGTCATACGCCAAAAGCGCTTCTTCGGAGAGTTCGCTATATGCCGTATCTAAGTGGTAAAATATCTTTGTTCTCATAACTGCTGTGTTATATGTTTAACAATAGCTTCTTTGTCAGGAAAAAGTTCATCTTCCTCCAAGCGCATAAGGGAAGTGGCTTCTTTTAGTCCTATGTACTCTCCTAGCTTTACGGAAACCGTGTAAATGATATCTGTTTTTATAGACGCAAGTTCTGGATGTCTCCTTAGCAGGGGTTCGCTTTCATATTCCTCATTGACCTTTATTCCTTGGATTGTACAGGGCGTAATTTTCCCTTTGTAGATGAAATATACATTCTCACCTAAATAATACTTCGTTGTAAATTCCATAACTTATTTGTTTTTAGAGTAGTGAAATTGGGGATCAAGTGCTTCCAAAAACTTGTTTAGGTAGATAGCTCCTTTGACTACCTCGCTTGGGACAGGCTCTTCGCTTTCGCTGTCCGATAACACCAAATAGGTAATGGAAATTTTAGTGTTGTAGGCTCGCATATAGTCAGCAAAGTCTTTTACGCTAATAACAGTCGAGAAAAAGCGTTGGAGCGCATTCACATTAAAGCAGTAAGTGCTGGGGCTACTGTTATTCACCACAGCGGGTTTTTGTCCTTGTTGTAACATAAAGGTATAAAAAATAAAAGTCCGTGGGTGGGTGTTGTTACAACAAGGGCTTACGCAATTGTTTGTATAGCATTACTGCTATACGACACCTCCACGGATATATCGTAAATAATATGTATTTGCAATAAACAATTATTGCCCTATGTTGTAACGGTGCAAAGGTACAACTAATTTTGGAATAAACAAGGGAAAAACAAAAAAACTTTCACTTGAGGGGTGAAAGTTTTTGTAAGAGGTTGGTTTATCGTGGGTTATGTATTACCTTTGCGCCTTGTTTTTGGTATTCTGGGAATTTGTCATCACAAGAAATAATCGTCATTTTCTCGGAAATAGCGTGCGCCAATATAGCTAAATCATTGGGGTCATTATGCTTAGGCACGAAGTCCAAACGCCCAGCAATAAAGGCTTGCTTGTCCTCAAAAGGAAGAATTTTTACCATCGGGACTGCTTTCAATATATGTTTTATGAGCTTATCACCTGTGTTGAACACGTTATAATCAATATTTTTAAAGCGTTTTTTTCTATATAGTTGTGCCATCTCCAATAAAGAAATAGAGCTTGCATAGAAAGAATTTTTTTCATCTAAGAGAATATCAAAAACCTTTCGCTTAATTTCCTTTTGTCTTCCTTCAAAAAGAATAATAATGATATTGGTATCTAAAAAATATTTCATATTTCTTCTTCTTGTAATAATCGTGTCATCATATTAGAACCATAGACAAGGTCTCTATCTTTTTCATCAATAGTAAAAAGAGGTTTTTTTTCGAGTTCTAAAGCAACTTCTCCTAATGTTTTTTTCTTTTTAGGCGTTGTTGTTTTCTTGGTAGCTGTTTTCTTTTTGGTAGCTACTCTTTTTAGCCCTTGTGAAACGGCAGGTTTTCTCTTGGCTGTTTTCGGTGGTGTTAATGTTGCAGGCATAACTTTCAATTTTGGGTACAAATATACAAATTATTTTTGTGCAAAGTACAAAAATTGTACCAAATAAAAAATCCCTAACCTTACGGGGCGAGGGATTTGTACTCAAGGGTTAGCGCTTACGAGCTTTCTTTGTTTTCTTCGTGGTTGCTTTCTTAGCCTTCACGATCCGTCCGTTTTCGTTGTAACGGAAACCTTTCTTGAGCCGTCCATTGGCTTTCAAGCCGACTTTCTTTGTTGTCATAAAAATAAAATTTTATTTGTTTATTAAATGTTTTTTTGTATCTTTGCACCTAATTTATTCAGGTTGAATAAGGCAGTGGCTTATTCATAAAACTAATACCGATGTACGTTCTATTAGTTTCCTAATAACAGAACGTTTCGGACGTTGGGTCAAGAGGGGTCAAAATAGACATCTTAGACATCTGTTATAAGGAAGTCGTTTTTTTGAACAGCTTCCTTTTTTTTTATAATTGTTTTACGTCTCTTGAAATAAAATGTCGTACAGTATTGTACAAATATCGTTTCTTTGACATATTCTTTCCTTTTTTTGAATGAGAGGCACTTTCTTCTGTGCGTTCTATTAATATGTGTTCGTGAATGATAGGGAATCCCAACACATCTACGCCTGTTCTATAAGAGATTATTTCTACTTTCATTGTATTATCTGTTTAAAGATTTCATTTCTCTTTGAATATTTTCCTGAACGTTAATCTTTCGTAACTGGCTGTCTATTTGGTCAAGCTCGCTGTTAAGTTGCATCAGCTCAGCCGTCTTTGAACCTGATTCGTTAGAGAGTAAAAAGGTACTCAAAAGGTCTGCTGCATATCCTCCGCCAATACCAGCTAAAGGCTTTACCCACCATTTTTGCTTTGTTTTCCACGCCCAAAAGACTCCTCCGATAAATCCTACAGCTCTAAAGGCAAGTATTCTTGAGGCTACAGGGGTAAGTTCTCTTCTTATCTGACTTATTCTATTGGCAATAACCGTTTTTCTTTCTTCTAATTGTTCTTTATTCATATCTTTATATTATAACACATCAAAATTCAGTTCGTCTATTTCTGTTGGCTCTTGTGGATCAGGAAGAGAAGAATCCTCTGGAGCTGAGGCAAGCATACGTTTTTCGTATATGCTATATTGTAGCTCGGTGGCGGGTCTCTTGTTGTAGCGGTTTTTGTCGGGAAATACATAATTCTCACGGTAATCAGGAAAGGTCTCGGTAAAGAGAATAATATCGCCGTCATACTGGCTCTTGCTACCTCCTCGCATTTTGCCGTCTGCTGTTTGCTGGAAAATTACCAAAAAAAGTTTGCCGTCATATTTCTTACGTAGGTCCTTATCTATTTCAAAGTTGGGTGCCAGCTCACGCATTTTCTGAAATGAATCAATCACTATTACTTCATTTGTGCGAATCATTGTATCCAACTCTTCCAAAGAACGCACGTCCTGTGCTGTGATATGCTCTAAGGCTGTATCGTTGAGGTACTGATAAGCTTTTTCCTCATAAAGAACACTTTCAGGATGCTCCTCTATAGAGGCGTGTCCTACTCGATATCGTTGAGCAAGCGCATTCATAAATTGAAATGCAAAGCGTGTTTTTCCGCTACCTTGCTTACCGGTGAGAGTGATAACAAGACTATCCTTTGTTTTTATTTCCAAGGATCCAAGGAAAAGGCTCATTTGCTCGTCCGCCACCAAGAAACTCTCTCGCACTTCAGGGCGTGTTGCCAACTGCTGGGCGAGGGTTCGCCTTTGGGCTGGTAAGGAGGATTCTGGTGTTTCTGGAGCATTGAGTCCAAAATTTTCGTCTTTTTTCTTGCCGGATAAAGATTTTTTTGTATCTTTGCCCTCAGAAAGCTGTTCAATCCCCTCGTCTTGCAAGGTGGCTACTGGCTCTTGCGTGGATTGAACAGCTTTAAAAAGCGTTTCAACTTCCCCGTCTTGAGGATTGACTACGGTCGCCTTGGAAGTTGAAGCGCTTTTCTTTTTGCCTACTTCCACATTCTTTAGCTCAGTTGTTCTTTCTCTTGTTAAAGATATTGCTATACGGACGTGTCGTTTCTCTCCGTCAATAGTGAGTTTTGACTTAAAATTTAAAAAACCTAATATATTAGGACTATCCGTTTCCTTGCGACTACCCCAATTGTTATAAGTAGAGTTCTTAATCAGTTCTTCCAAATGCTCAATAATAGCTGCTTTTTCACTATACATTGCCTCTCCTTTAGCAATCTTACGCCCTGCTTTGGTAGTAAAAACAACTTCTTTTAAGTGGTTTTTTATAGCTACTTTCTTTCCTTTTAGGTGGTTCAAGTAGTAGTCTAAAGTAAAAGCACGCAACTCGCTTACTTTCATTTTTTTAAACCTTTCGGTAGATACTTCGGGGACATAGGGCGCATTGAGACCAAAATTTTCGTCTTTTTTCTTGCGGGATAAAGATTTTTTTGTATCTTTGCCCTCAGAAAGCGAGCTATCTCTTAGGCTTTCAGTAACCCAAGGGGCTGGAATAGAGGTAGCTTGCTTTTTCTTTTTAGTATGAAAACCTTCGTGGTGGGGAGCGTTTAATCCTTTTTTTACAAAGAAAATTTCCCCTTTTTTCTTTATGGGCTCAAGTCCTTCTTTTTCTAAATCATCCAGCCAAAAGACACCTTTTAAGTTAATGCTTTTGAATCCTTCTCTTTTTTTAGGGAAAATACCTTTAGGAACATAACAATAACTGCCTACAAAAAGATGTTTTACATAAGACCCAATTTGTTCCACAACTTTTGCCTTCTTAAATTTAGAAGAATCTATATTTATAGTCTCATTTTCGTCTTTTTCTTCCTTTGATTTTACGGACATTACAACCTCTTCAGAGTTTTTTTTTACTAAAACACCATCTTTAATTAAGTATCTTACCGCATCAATTGCGTTACCTGTTAGGGTTCGTTGCCACGCCTTAACGCTTGGTGCCCATTTGAAAGAACGTTTTTTCAAGGCTTCACGAGTATTAGCATCAGGAATATTATCAAAGAATATTTGTACTCGCTGAGCTTCTTTATTGACTAATATTCGCCCGTTTTCTATATCAAAATTTTCATCTTCTGTGGCTTTGCTTTTTTCTAATGAAGCTATACGCTCTTTAACTCTACGAATTTCAGCATTTATAGATGCGTTTCCTCTAATTAAAGGAATTCCGTGTCTTTCTATTTGTGATACGTATTCCTTTGCTTCTTTTTGAGGAATATTATATTTTTCAAATACAGAAAAATCTTTAGTTTTTTGATATTCCTTACACGCCTTTTCGCTTCGTTTTATAAAATCTTTTTCAGCTTCTAATTGTTCTAATTTTTGATTGAGTTTTTCAATAGCGTTTTTATCGGTTCTTTTTATCGCTTGGTCTTTGTAAAACTGGTCCGGATTTCTTGCTACTTCATTTAATTTCTTTTCGGCTTTTTCAATGTAATCAATAAGTTCTTTATTTATTTCATACTCCCTTTTTTGTTTAGCCTCATTTTTTCTTATTTGACTACTTTTTATACCAGCTCCTCCTGTTACAGCCGTAGAAAAAGTGCCTGTACGAGCGCTAATCACTTCTTTATTTTTCTTCAAAATAACCGCATAATAACGCTCAAAGGCTTGATTATATTCTTCTAATCTATTATTTTCTTTTGCTTCTTCGGCACTACTATTGTACAAGTTAAGCATAGAAGTACCAAACATTTTTTTATCATTCTCGGCACGTCTTTCAGGGTCAAAAGAAATCAAAGAATACGAATTATACAAAGATTTATAATCTAAATCCTCGCTAAAATCTCTTGGTAATTCTTTCTTTGCAGGTGTTTTTTCTTCTGCTTTGCTTTTTATCTCCTTTGATTTTACAGGTTCTGTTTCCTTTTTAGATTCTGTTTCTTCCTTTGTTTTAGCTGTCTGCTTCTTCGGCTTACTTTCCTTTTTAGGCTTTTCCTCTACCTTCACCACATTCCCATTAACGAACTTCCAGCCTTTGCGTAACCTACCGCAATCGTCTAAGGCTTCTTTATAACTTCCCGTATGCTGAACGCCCAAAAGCCCCTCTTGGGGCTGGTAATGAGTAATCGAAATATCAAAATGGGTAGCCTGTGGGTAATCATTTAGTATTTTACTCAACCTATATATAATAGTTGTGTTGTTTTCTTCTTTTGCCTGAGCTAAGACATCTTCTACCTCCTTGCGGGAGACTTCTCGTTTATCTAAGGCATTAAAGGCTTCAATGGCTGTCATAGGTTACTTTTTTTGATTATAAAAATAAGCTCCTGCCCCAAGGAGTATCATTAGAATAATGATGTTTGTCGGTGTAAAAAATCCCGCTTTGGGCTTGGGTGTTTCAGTAGCTGAGGGCTTGGTTTCTTTTTTTTCTTCTGGAGAAAAAGAGGTTTGCGCAGAGTTCTTGTTAGGCTCTGTAGCGACTTCCTTAGAGTGCTGTTCTGGAACTACCTTTTTAGGCTCTTGCTCAGCTGGCTTAGTATCCTCTTTTGTTACAGGAGGAATCAAGACATTAGTAGGCGGGAGAGTTGGAGCAGGAGGGGTTTTGGAAGAATCTTTTTCAGACAGAAATTTTTTTATTCTAGCTAATAATTTTTTAACTTCTTGAAAAATAGCATCATATAAGTCTGCGTATTCTGGATTTTCCTTAAGAAAAACTGCTAAATCATTAGACTTTAACTCATCAAGAATATTGGCATAATAAGCAAATGCTAATGAATAAACTGTTCCCTCTTGAGTTGAAATAGGACGTTTTCCAGAAATAAAATCATCAAGATTTTTATTTTCTTTATTTATTTCAGAGATTAATTCCTGAGGGCTATTAAGAGCTTCATTTTTGAATTTCATTTCTTTAAAATTTAAAATTTAGAATTTTGTTTTTCATTTTTAAAAGCCAAATATACCTGAGTTCCCGCCAAGATAACAGCCAGTGCAGAGAGCGAAAGTGCGATAATATCTTTTGCGTGGAACTCACTTACACCTGTACTTTTTTGAGTTGTTTTTTTTGCCATAATTGCCTTAATTGAGTTTTATAATGATTAAGAACAAAAAAAGTAGCTACTGCAATGAGAGTGATTCCTATGATTCCAATTCGTTTTTTTTTTCAAAAGGACTGTAGGAGGTACTTCCCATTAGCCTATAGGCTTCCTCATAGGCACTGTAGGGAATTACTTGTTGAACAATAGTTGCACCGTTTTCTTGTTCTGAAATAGCTTTTGCCAATGAGATAAAAAAATTCTTATCAAGAGCAGGGATAATTTGGTCGGCTGGGATATGTAATTTTTGTGAGACATAGGCTATATAATTGTTGGTGTGATTCTCGTGAGGAGGAGCCCAAGTATATATAAGTTTCCGTATAGTATTATGTCCTTTTTTTATCTGAGTGCGTGCATTAATCATAAGCGCACGAAGTCCATATTCTAAGGATATAAATTGTTCAAAAGCCTTGTTTTTATCGGTATTCTGAGCTATAGGGACTCTTCCTTGCCAAGGGTTGCGCTCAGGATTTTTTGGCACACGAATATTCCCAGGGTTATTATTCCTGAGTCCTCGTAAGTGTCTAACAGCTGGATTTTTGCTTAAGTCAATCATAACGTTAATTTTTGTTATTTTTTCTTTCTTTTGTAATAATTATAGAATAGATACCCTCCAGTACCTAATGCTACAGCGAGACCTCCCCAGAGGAACCAATTAGTACCTTCTTCACGAGGAGACTCATAATTATCTGTAGTGGGGTTTGAAGGAGTGGAAGGCGCAGGAGTAGAAGGCACACTTGGAGTATTCCTTGGGGCACTTGGAGTGCTGGTCTTGTTATTACTAGGAGCGACAGAATTACCACCCTTGCTGTCATATTCGAAATTTATAAGAGAAAAAGCAATAATGTAAGATTCATCAGTTATCTGAGCAACAGAAGAACCCATCTCTATCCCGATAATAGCTTTCGCCATCGTGATATAAAAGGATTGGTCAAAAGTAGTTATTACCTTATTCTTATCTACGGACAAGGCTTTACTTAGCGCATTTTCATATATTGCTACTTTTTTTGTCGATGTGGCAGGGTAAAATGATCTGGAAAACTTTGCTATTGTATTCAGTCCTTCTTTATCCATTAATGTACGGATATTCCTCATAAGCGCACGAATACCATACTCGACAGTGTAGAACTCTTCGTACTTGGCATTTCCCAATCGCTGAGCAGTAGGGACTTTTCCAAACCAGTCAATACCTTTGTTAGGAAGATTGCCGGGGTTGTTCTGGTAGAGAGGATTATTTTTATAAGAATCTATTCTAAAATTTTTCATTTTTTTCAGTTTTTATTACGCAAAAGATTGTTTCAAGGTATATATTTGCCCAAGGGCATCAATGTCTATTTCAAAAGACATTTTGGTTAAAAGCTCAGTATAGTTTGCCCAATTTTTTTTATTTTTCATTATCGAATCAAAAAGTTTAGTCCCTAATGATATTGGGCTAATTTCTATTTTAACATCTCTGAGAATTGCAGTTTGTCCAGCACGAAGGTCTAATTGGTAGAAGTCAGGAATGGTAGCATATCCTATCTGCTCTCCAAAGAGGTACATTCGCATTACCTTTACTTGAATAGCTCCGTTCGTATTTACATAGAAGTCCTCCGCTGTAGGATTTGTAAGAGCAAAGTGTAACTTGAGCCAGAGACCTCCATTTGCCATTCCCACATCACCTATACCACTCAAAGAGAACATAATTTTTTCAAAGAGACGCATAGCCTGAGCCTTTTTTGCCTGCAAAATGGCGAAAACAGCAACTCCAACCCCTAAAATTCCGAATATAACAAGTGTTCTTGGCTTCATATGATACTTTTTAGTTTTTGAACGATGAAAAATAGAAATACAATAATTCCAATTGCTCCTAAGAAGGTCATTATCCAAAAAAATGTAGGAATATACGGTGTTTTAACCTCCTTAATATGATAATTTTCTTTTACTTGAGACAGATTTTCTATTTTATTCTTAGAAATGTTCAACTGTTCTGCTGCATTCTGATAGAGTACCAATTGATTTTTATCGTTATCAAAATAGATTCCTTGAGAAAGAGAACCATTTTTTTTAGATGCCTCTACAGAAAGAAGCCATCTATTCAGTTCTTTCTGGCAAATACTATCACATTCTTTTTTTTCAGTGATAATCAAAGGAATATTCACGAAAATTGTATCGTGAAGAGGAAAAGTTCTCTCGATAAAGATGCTATCTATTCGAGTATATTCTATTTTTTCAGCGTCTTTTTCTTTTATTCGAACAGATTTACACCCTGTAGATAAGAGTATTAGTAAAAGAGATAATAAAAATGTTTTTTTTAGCATAATTTGTTTTATTTATTTCTTTCTTATGGAATTTAAGCTACCTGAGAATCGGTATAGCACATAAGTAGGCTTATAATCAAAATCTTCAATTCCCTGCATAGAAATTTGACTAGGATCAATGAGCCAAATAGCCTCTTTTTTAAAAGAATAGGGAATCAATGAATCATCTTCTATTGCAAGACTAACAGAAGGAGCGCCCGTTAGCATTTCATAATTATCGCTTGCAGGAGAGGAAAGAAGATCTACAGATGTATGTTCTATAGCTTTGGGAGCTATTTCATTAGGATTGGGATATGGACTCAACATTATATTTTTGAAAGAAGAGAACATTGCTATTGATTTAAATTCTCCTAAGAATCCATCCATATAAAGAAGATCTATATCAATTACTTGAAGAGATCCGTTAAATTCGATTGTAGCTGTTTGAACTTCTCCTATTTCAGTATAATAATTTATTTCTTTGTAAAAACGAGCTACATAATGGAGATCTACAGATAATATCTTCTTTTTTTTAGGAGGAGCAGGAGATAGAGGAGGCACAGAAGGAGCGGGTTGTAGCGTACAATTTGTATTATATGGAATTCCTATCATTTTTTTTTTATTTGGTTAATTCATTAATCCTATCTTCCAACTTTTTAACTTTTTCAAGAAGTTTTTCGTTCTCACGAACGAGTTCTTCGTACTTTTTGTTATAATCCTCGATAAAATGTACATACATATCCCTCATCTTGTCCATTACATCTGCCTCAATCGCATCTGTTTCAAATTTTCTTTTTCTTCTCTCGAAAAGCATTCCTAAGAATCCTCCTCCTAATAATGTGGAAAGAAAGGATATAATAATTTCTGTTGTAATCATTTGTTTAGTTTTTTTTATTAGGTTTTCTTATCGAATCTAAATCCCCTGTGAATCGGAACTTGACATAAGTAGGGAGATTAATTAAATCCTCTATACCAGGCACAGATACTTTGGTAGCGTCAATCAGCCATAGACCTTCAGATTTAATGAAGAAAGGACTGGAAGAATCACTTTCATATTCGAGCCTAATTCGATTTGAATCATCAGAGTTCAACAAATCAAAGACTTCTTGAGCAGAAAGGTTATACAAATCAGGTCTTGTTCCTTTAAGGTGAAAAATTTGTCCGGAATGATTAGCGGTAAGAGTAACATTTTCAGCAGAAGGATAAACGGAAAGATTTTTAAAATTTCCTCGTATCCCACCTGTGTTAGGTAGTTGTATTTCTATTTCATTCTGTTGTCCATCTAAACTGATAAATACTTCTTGAATTTTGCCTAATCCAGCATATTGTGGTGAAGGAGGATCTACAGATATGAAAGGGACTATATCCGTTCGAAGAACAAATGGTTTCTTTTCTGCAGGTGGAGCAGGTGGAGCAGGTGGTGATACAGGAGGCACTACGGGAGGTGATGGCTGTGTCATACATTTTGGCTTATGAAGAATTCCTATCATTTTATATTTTATTTTATACAGTTACTTTTTGGGTATTTTTTTTATGCGAGCTATCCAAGGAGTAAATACCCACTCCTACCAATAGAGCTACAGACAGCACCAAAAGAAACTTTCCTGTCTTGAGCAGTTCATTATTACTCTTTGTACTCTTAACAGAAAGGTGTGGCTGTGGAATATGGGTTAAAAAATCTTTTTTTTTGTCCATTGTTAGAATAAATTAGGGTATTTGTCCTTAACTTGCTTGTATTGCGAGGAATCCAACTCCTCTTTGAACCATTCTTTAAGAGTTAGTTTTTTCCCACCAGAGGTTGGCACAAGCCCGAACAAACGGTTGTAATACGCTCTCTTTCCGAACCTATCTGATACGATTTTCATCTTATTCTCATCCAGCTCACTCATCACCTTAAGAATTTTATTGAAGTCTGTACCAGTATCTTTCATAGCATCGTGGAGCATCTGAGCATATTCGGATACAGATGTTCTATCTTGGTTGAATTGTCTGACTTCTTCTTGATATGTAGGGGATTCAGTTTTATTCTTCTTGAGAGCTACCGAAAGAATAGCTGTTAGCACGCCAGCGCCACAAATTCCCCATAGGATATATTCTTTCTTCATAATGTTTTTTGATTAAAAAAAATCAGATCCTACCTGAGCTCTTAATGAGGCGAGTTTGTTCCCGTCAAATATTCCTCCGAACTGATTAATAATCCATTCCGATAGCGTCAAATCCTGAGCATTTCCTAAAGATAAGCTAGTAGCAGGGCGTCTTTTTCCAAACGCATTATAGATTGCAACATAATTATTGTATCCCATACCTTTCAGTGCGTTATACACTCTATCATAATTAGCCCCTACTCCTTTCATAGCAGCGTAGAGAATATCCGCCTTACTTTTCGCTAGCCCTTCACTTATACTCACGGGCTTATACAATCTGCTATATTCCATTTTTTTAAATCTATTCTTCCAATACAGCTTGTAACTCACAATTCCCGCAATACTAACAATAGAAAGTCCAAAAAGAATCAGCCCTATATTCACCGCTTTTTTAGCCTTTCTCCCCGCAGACTCAATTACCTCTGGATGTTTTTCCAGATATTTACCTACTGCCGCCGTCGCAATAGTAGCGGCGGCAGCTCCTTTGAGGGAAGGTGATTTCTTTAGTGGCATAATTTTATAATTAGTTAATAGTTAATACTTATTACTTCGCAAAAAGACGCAAAGTTTTCTCGTTGGCAACGAATTTTTTGCGAAATTTTTCATTTGTTGCTATCTCGTGGAATAGAGCGAGGCATTTATCATCGACAAAAGCGATTTCCTGTAGTTTTTCGTGCCTACTTTTCGCATCAATAGGATTCGTTGTGTTGATTTTTATTGTTATTTCCATTTTTTCTTTATTTAGATTCATATTTTTTCAATAAATCACTTAATTCTTGATAGAAAGCTGTACTTTCATATGTATTTTCCAATACTTTCAAGACAAAGGAATCTACTTCAGGAGTAGTTTGAGTAAGCTGATTGAATAAATGGGCTTTTTCAGGAGGCAACTGTCCAGCTCCATCATCCACTCCTTGAAGTCCTTGCGGACTTCCTTTGAACAGCCCCATTAGCATAGGAAGATTTTGCATTATTCCCAAGAGCATCTCATTATTTCCTTTCGCCTTTGCCTCGCTGTACTTGTTCTCCATTCGCTCTTCCTTAAGAGTTGCTATCTCCTGTTCAAGTTTTTCAGCTTTTTCTTTCAAAAACTTATTTTCTGTTTCCAGCCTAGCCTGATCGTGCGCCCTCACGTGTAAGTCCATTATCTGAGGAAATCCCAATCCTTGAAGTCCCATTGGCACTTGTGGTGCAACCTGAGCCATAGGAGCGGGAACCATCTGAACAGGCGTATCAACCTCAGGAACAGGCTCTTCTTTTGCTGATAACAAAAAAGTTTTTGGAGTCGAAAAAGAACGGGTAGTATTGCCCAGCTGACGCCTCTCTTCTATAATGATTTGAGATACTCCTTGAGCTACCAATTCATTGAAGAAAGCCTCAACAGAGCCGTACTTTTCTACGAATTTTTTATTAGAAAATGAACGAACTAGAGGTTGCCCCGTCTCCTTATTAATGACAGAGATAAGGACGCTAGGGGATTCTTTTAATCGATTAATAATATCAATGAGTTCTTTTTTCATATTAATTGTTACATTTTGTCAATGCTCTATAGTCAAGAATAGCTTCACCTTGTCCATTTTCAAAAGTGATTTCTAAATCAATATCGGAATAAGATCCGTCGCCTTCCAGAAGGTAATAATCGCCTTTTTCGAGTATTCTTTCCCTGAAGAACACCTTACTTTCACCTGCATTGTGGAGCGTCAATGATGTAACTCCTTGTAGATGAAAGTAAGTATTACTATATACCTTCTGGGTATTCCACTGAGTCTTACGCATTTTCACAGGTATTAAATCGAGTGTCTTCATAAATAAGGATGAGTTGCCCACGGAAAGGCTTGTCCGCTACAGGCTCCTCACAGGATATTTCTAAGGTATATGTCTTCCCCTGAGTCTGAAAATCAACAGGCTTACAACCGTTAAAATAACAACACTCACGAGAACGATAGTTCTCTATATGTTGCATCTTTGATATATAGGTTCCATCATCAGCCTTGAGCCCTGCATTAGCTACAAGCTCTCTTCCTTTATTGTGGTAGATGAGCAGTCCTATTACTCGTCCAGCAATAGGAGTTATAAAGACATTGTTAGCCTTGGATCCTACCGCTATTTCGATGCTGAATACTTCTTCTTTAGTTATCATATTTTTTTAATTTACTTTATCAAAAAAGCCCTGCCTTACAGGGCAAGGCTCTCTCATTGATAATTATTACAGAAAAATATTAGTTAGTTAAGAACTCAAATCCTCTTAGCTCGATACGGACGAACTGAGTCTGAGAGTCTGGTACATTAGCTCCCTGTGGGAATTGCCAAGAAAGGTTGATTTCTTTCTCTGGCACAATAACTGGAGCAGAGGCAATACTACGGAATCCGTTTTCGTCTCCTTGACCAATTCTTGTGTATAGCAAATCAGATACAGGAAGCAATAATAGATCTTCGTCCTGAGCGATTTTGAACTCAGAATTGAGCACAGAAGCAAGAGCTTCACTCTTCCAATTAGCTTCTTTTAAAGAACCCGCCTTGTCCTCTATAAGAACACGGGCTGCATCAATAACGAAGTAGCGACCTTTGTTGAGCTTGTTAGCATCAAAAGAGGTTTCGCCCACCAACTTTTTTGTATTGCTATCAATCAACAATACAACAGAACTCTTTCCTTTGGCATCAAAGGTGATATACTGAGTTCTATCCATAACCTTTGCATTGCGAGTATCTACTCCCATTGCGGTAAGAACGTGATTCGCACGCTCTAATTGAACTTGTCTGTTGTCCATTTTTTAAAATTTTAAATTTAAAATTACTTTTTATTAATCTTATAGATAGGATTCTTTCGGGGTGAATCCTACTAGAGGGTTACGAGCAGGAAGCTCCTCAGGCTCTTCAGAAACTTCTGTGTAGGAAATATCCTCATAGGTAGGTCTCCAGCTGGACCAGTCAGGCTGGCGCAATCCGTCCTCTTGGCAAGGGCATCTGAGTCCGAGAATTTTTTTCATTGTCTCGCTAGTTTTTCCTTCTTCGGAAAACTCACGAGCAAGAGAAATTCCCTGTGCTCCCGCAACACCTATAAGGGCTCCACGCACCGCATTGGCGCCTGTATCATTACCATCGACGCACGCTAGAGCAAGAAGAGACACAACTACCGCTCCTCCCTTTACAAGTTTTTTTCTATTGGAGTCCTTCTTAGCATCGCCAGAGGACTTAGCGGTTAGTTCTGCTACTAGCAAGTTAGAGGCAGCTACTCCTGCCACTGCGGAACCTCCTATCACAAGGGCTCCGGTCAGATTCTCGGTTTTTGGTTTGTTAAATTTCATAATCTTTAAATCTTTAAACCTATTTAGAATTAGAAGAATTAGAGGAGGCAAGGCTATATCCCAGTACGAAGGCTAGGGCTACGTGCCACCATTTTATTTTATAATTTGTTAGTGTTAGTGTTTCTTTTGTTTCTTTGTTATCATCTTTTACAGGAACCTCCCTGATATATATCAGCTCAGGAGGATCCTTAACCGCTGGCAGTGAGACCTTTTCAACTTTCTTGGCGGGAGTAGGTTGGGGCATACAAGGGTGTAGCATAGTTAAATTAAATAGATAAAGTTACAAATCCAGTAGGAGCTAGTTGTTCTCTTAATTGAACCTTCTTCACAAAAGAATTCAAATCTGTATTAAGATAATCATTGACTCCAAACTTTAATAGTTCTCCATTATATACTTTTCCACTCCAATTGGGATATAATTCCATTATATTTCCACTCTTTATGAGAGAAGACATTCGACGAATAAAGTGTTCTAAAGGAATAGTCGGATCGTACGAATAAATAGAGTTCATTGTCCTTGTTGGCTCATAATTCCTTACCCTCTCTTTAAAAGACCCTTGACTTACCTTTTGTTTATATGTAGAAAAATAATCACAGACAATAGAATTTTTTTCTATCTTGTAAATATCATTTCTATTACTCCCCACTGCTATAGGATTGCTGAAAAAATCGTATATTCTTGCAAACACACATTCTTCAGAGAGCGTATAGAAGTCTTTTTTGCTAAAGAAATAATAGTTGGTAGCAGGAGACTGATGTCTATAAGCCTCACCCAATTTAATATGACTATTATTCATTAAAAAATAGAAATAAAAGAACTCAGTAAGAACTTCTTTAACAGTGTATGAACCTAATCTGTAAAAATTAGACCCTAGACGTAATATTGATGACAAAAGAGGAATCCTATCTACTATATCTGTGGCGATTAAATCCCTTTCTACGACTCCATAACTATTAACATCATCTCCCGTATAATTGTAATATTCAATATAATAAGGCTTATAAAAAAGCCTATTAAGAAACGGAACCTTACTATCAAAAAAGAGCTTATTTTTATTAATTTTTGACGCAAAAGGAACAAAAAAAGTATAATATAACGCATCTCCTAATAACGCTCTCGTCTTTAACGTCCTCTCCAACGGGAGTTTTTCATAAAATCTTCTATTGCGTTCCTCTGGAGTTTCATTCTTTTGTACAGAAGAAACATTAAGAATATTCCTATTCCAGAAAGAAGAATGATAATCACAGAAAGACTTTATTCTATTAGCCAACAACTTAAGTTCAATTCCTGATAGAATAGGCTTGAAAAGGTCTTGTTCTATCATCTTGTTTTTCACCTCTAAAGGTAGCTCTCCAGTATCAAAGGCTTCTTTTTCAAAACCAGTAGAGGAGCTCACTTTTTTACATTGTGCAAAAAATTCAGAATTATAAGCATTCATCTGCTGATGAACTTCTTTGATAAAAAAACGCACTCTAGGAGCAAACTCGTATTTTAGAAATTGAAGATCTCCTAGAGATTCCACAAATACACTTTTCATCTTTCTTGCTTCTTTCTATTTTTAATAATATATCCTCCCGCTCCTAGAATTAAGAGCCACACCCACCAATAAGAACGTTGATTTTCTTCACCTATAATTTTTTGAGATTCCTTGTTAGGAACATCTGTATTTATTTGGGTTGTAGGTTTTTCAACAGGATTTTGTCCTTGAGTATCCTTGTTTGGAACACCCGTATTTATTTGGGTTGTAGGTTTTTCAACAGGATTTTGTCCTTGAGTATCCTTGTTAGGAACAACCGTATTTATTGAGGGAGTAGGTTTTTCAGCTATTTTTTGTTCTTTAGCCTCCTTGATTGGAACACCCGTATTTATTTGGGTTGTAGGTTTTTCAACAGGATTTTGTCCTTTAGCATCCTTATTAGGAACCACAGGATTAACTTGATGGCTACTATTCACTTTTGTTTCAGGAACATTTTTCTGAGAAAGAGAATTAAATATAGCTGGCTTACCTTTCAACTCATTATCAAGTTTTCCCGAATATATTTCTGCCTCTTCAGTTGTCATAAAACCTTTTAATTTGAGAAGCTCTATTACATCCCTTCCTCCTAATGCCATTTTGTGTGTTTGCGACTCTTCTTTATATAATTTCTCAAAAACGTGAGCATTAGAACTATTGGCATCCACAAAATCACTAAATGGAATCATCCAACCTATAGCTTCAGGCTTTCTTTTTAAAAGAACTAAGGTTACCGTAACTGTAATATCCTTTCTTAATATTCTATCTTTATCCATTTTTTCGTGGAAAAGATTCAATTCTATACAATAATCATCAAAAAAAGGATCTGATAGTTTGATGTTTTTCTGGATAAATTCTATAGAATAAACACTCTTATAGTTATTAATTTTGTCCAAAAAATTATCATACATTCTTTCTGCAATTTCTTTGAGTTGCTGCGTATGAGCCGTACTAACTTCGTCCCAATTAGCTTGCCTTACTCTGTTAAAGAATCCTTTGTAAATAGCTAAACCAATAAGAGTCTTATTCATCATAGCCATAGCCGTTTCATCGTGTGCCATTGTAGTAGAAAAGAATTGAGTAAGACCTCCTGTAAATTCAGGCTTCCCATCAACAAGTCTTCCGGTACGCTCTCCTAGTACGTTCTTCTCATAATGAACGCTCATTATATCATAACACACTTTAGCCCTTTCTCCATCCCAAGAGTGGCTTGAATCAAATACACCTAACTTGATAGCCAATGTAATAACTGTCGCTACAGCCCCTAAAATCCATCCAACAGGATTCCAAGAATTAGAAAGAGCTCCTATTTTAATAGCCGTTAATATAGCTACTCCTATTGCTGAATGAACACTACTAGACAATCCTGCGTGATCCTTTAAGTTACTCTCATACTCAGAAAAAGTCATATTAATAACAGGATCATAACTGGTATTAGTAACCTCTGATTGACCAGGAGCTCCCTTGAGACCTCTTTTATTACTAGGAATAAGATAACCTACTCTCATCACTTATTCTTTTTGTTCATCATAGTAAAGGCTACAATAGACCCTAAGATTACCACTCCTCCAACAACTACATATATGACTGTATTATCCTTGGGATTATCAGGAGTACTTGGAGTATTAGGAACAGGGGTAATTTGACTGTGGTTAGAATTATTATAGTTCCTATTCCTGATATCTTCTATTTCACGAGCATTATTACTTTGTTGTCTGTCATATGCATTAGAGTTAGCCGTAGGAGGAAGATTAGCAGGATTAGGACGATTATTACCTTTACCCGTTAATTTATCTATTCCATCTTTAACGGTTCCAGCAACGTTAAATAAGTCTCCAATTACCTTATTCCCGTCTTTTACTATATTCTCAGTTTTACTTCCTTCATAACCCTTATATGCCTTTCCATCATCTGTAGCTCGAAGACCCTTTTTGGGAGCAAACCCAAAAAGTGTATTCTGCGTACCGTTAAGTCCTATATGTTTCATCGCTAGTACAATTTCATCTGATTTGTCAGAATAAGGAGTCTCTTGCATTGTCGGAATCGTCCCGTCAATGACATAATATCCTTTATTCAAGTCATTATCTTCCTGAGAAATAGGTACAACTAGATATACGTGCGAGAAATCATCAGGATATAGGCTATATGGCTGTTTGATTTGTCTGACAAAACTATTATACCCCATAGCCTTAAGGATTGCCCCCGCAAGAATTGTGTAACTCTTGCAGTCAATCCCCGTAAAGCGTTGCGCCCAAGAGCAAGCAGGAGAACGTAGTTGTTGTACATCGCTATCAGCGTGGTATTGGAAATGGCTGTATAGAAATTGATGTACATTCCGACAAGAGATAGAGAGGGACTTGCCCTTGAGGAGCTTCGCTATTTTTTCACACTGAAAATAATAATCATTAATAGTTGTTACTATCTGTTTCACAGAAAAGAACGTATCACCATCGCCCAGCTCAGTACGCTTACAAGCCACCTTCGGGAATATATCCGAAGGATAGTCCGAACGTACATCACGATAGAGAGCTTGGTTAAGTGTTTGCATTTTTTCGACTTCAGTAATGCAAAGGTAGAGAACAGGAATATTCTTTCTGCAGTTTAGGGCAGTTTAGGGCAGTTTGAGGCAGTTTAGGGCAGTTATCGAGTTAATATTTTCTTAATTTCCATTTAAAAAAATGCTCCCTGATAAAAACAAGGAGCATAACAAACTAAAATAATGGTAAAGAAAAAGATCCTTGGGTAATATCATAATTAGCAGTAAGAACTTCCTTTCTTTTTTTTCCTTTTATATTAGAGGTTCCTAAATGTAATTGTATATCTTTTTGACGCCAATTACATTTTTCAACATATATGCTGAGATCTTCGTTAGGATAAGAACTTAATAGAAATTTACCCTTGACACGAGAAAGTGTTTCAAGTAGCTCATTGAAATGTGATTGCTCATAACCACCATAATGCCCTTGATTAGCACCTATGTAAGGAGGATCTACATAATGAAAAGTGCTATCCGTATCGTGATGAGAGATAATCTCTACAGCATAATTATTTTCTATTTGCACTCCCTTTAATCTTTCGGAATAATCATCTGTAAATGAAGCAATTCTGTTATTTAAACACGTAGAATTTTTTCCGTGTGAAGTGATACGACAATTTCCAATTTGGTTCGAAAAGCCAAAATTGGTTGCGAACCAAAACGCCCACGCTCTTTTGACTTCATCGAATAAAAAAGGAGAATGATAGATAACTAATGCAGATTTATACACATCACGGCTGATAATAGAGGATTCTATTAATGATTTTAATTCGGAAAATTTGTTTTTCAGGACAAAATAAAAGTTATATACATTGGCATTAAAATCATTAATAATCTCAATTTTAGCCTTTTTTTTAGCCCAAAACACAGCGCCACCACCAAAGAAAGACTCTGTATATACAGAATGAGGAGGAATAAGAGGTAATATATAAGGAAGCATAGTCTGCTTGCCACCATAATAAGATATGGGAGTTCGTTGCCACTCTTTAGAATTAGGTTTCATTTAATATTTATTAATTATTATTGCAACAACAGTAATAGTTGTTAGAATAATTGATTACACTTTTAGTTTTCTTGTCTTTATCTCGTTTTGGAGTTCCTCAGAGAGTATATACCCATTTGGCAAGCCGTAGAGTTCAACAAAGGTAAGAAACTCCTGACTGCTCACGTTCTTACAGTAGGCGTTGGCTTTAGGTCTGTACTGCTTGATAATATCATTAATATAGGCACGTATATTCTTCTCACTATACTGGGAGAGGTACAGTGAGAAGAGATCCTTTTTGGTTTTTATAGGTTTAAGAATTTTCATTTTATTTTAGTTATTTATTTTGTGTCTGTTTATCTTGTGTTTTACTTAACTTTCGATAAAAATACATACATACCTCGTATCTCTTTAGCGTATCTTCTCCAGTTGAATATAAATCTTTCTGCTGCGTATATGATTTAGAAGAATATATCTTTTTTCCTCCATATTGAACAACAATTCTCACAAGAGAACTCCCATACGCAACACATTCAGAAGATACACGAATATCCTTACGGCAACAATATAGATGTGCCTTGAGATAAAGTTCTAGATTTTTCTTGTATTCAGATTCAGTTAGCATTTTTCAACAATTCATTTTAAACATTCTTTAATATTTTTAAATAGAGCATCTGTATTTTCAGCAAGTTTTTTAGATATTATATTCATTATTTCTTCTGAAATTGAATTATTCGCTTTTATGGTATATTTTTCTTTAAAGCCATTTTCAAATTCTACAAATGCTTCATATCTATCTATTTGCTCATCAGGAAAATCCTTGAAGCTATACCCCCTTTCAAATTGAAGTACAAAACTTTTTAATTTGAAATCCTTTCTATTATCAATTATTTCTTCTTTTTCCATATTAAAAATCTATTTCGTTAGATATATTATCCATTAGGGAATATACTTGTTGAGTAAAATAGGATTCTGTATTAGGGGTATTAACAACTGTTACGGGGGCTGTTGGAGCGTTAGGCGTACTGACGCATAAGTATTGCACTGTAGTACGAGTTAGCCCTATATATTCCGTCTTCTTTATAGTACCGCTGAACAAATAGCCCTTTAGCGTACAGAATTGTTCTAACTTGGTTTGAATTCTCCCATTATTTAGCTTGATATGGCCACAAGAAGCCTTGCAATTATCCATTAGCTCCTTTTTATTAATTTCGATGTTAA
>NZ_CAURLX010000014.1:0-39503 GCF_963525585.1 uncultured Capnocytophaga sp.
AAAATCATAGAAGCCAAAAACTCAGGAATGAACCTAAACGAAAATTTTAAAAAAATTGATAAATGAGATACTTTACTATAGATGAATCCATTGACTTAGATATGATTGGAGAATATCCGCAAGTATCTCCAACAGAGAATTGTGTATTAGGCTCTCCATTCTCCAATGAAAGACTTTCTTTTGGAGAGATTCCTAATAAAATACCTTATTTAGAATTAGAGTTTAATAAAAGGGCTAAAAAAACAGATCTATTGAGTTCTTATAATTCACACTGGGGAATTTTGATTAATAAGAAAATGAAAAGGATTATTGTAAACTTTAATATCCCTACTTCTAAATTTTACTCTTTTATCTTATTGGAAAATAGAATAATTATAAAAGATTATTATTTATTCCGTTTTTACGATGATATTTTCCAATATATAGATATGGAGAGATCAAAATTCATACTAAAATGGAGAGATGTCATCCAAGAATTCTGTTTTACATCCAAGGAATTTTACCTAAGTAAAGATAAAAAAACTTTTGAAGATTTTGAAACAGAACTCATAATTAAAGAAGTTTACCTATTAAATTCTTTTCCAAAATATGATATATTTCATTTTGAGGGAAGAAATATTATATCCGAAAAACTATTAAACGCCTTTATAGAAAATGATATAACAGGCTATGAAGTATCAGCATATGATGTTCTGAAAACGGAATGAACGATTTAGGAGATATTCAATGGATATTTGCTAAGACAAACAATATAAGTGATCTCCAGACCTTAAAGGCAAAAGTCATAGCAGCTCTTAAAACAGCAGATGGAAAGCCTATTGAAGAGTTGGAAAAGTTGTTTGTGAAGCCAAGTGTCTTTACTGAAAAAATATCAGGTTGGTTAGAAGGAAGTAAAGTTTCTTCAGAAATCTTTTTGCAATGGTTATATAAGTTGGAAAATTTTTAAAAAAATATTTGAAATAGTAGATTAGTTATTTTTAAAAATAAAGAAGATAAAAAATATGGAGAAATTACTAAACAGATGGTTTTGTTATACATTAGTGCTGTTATGTAGCACAATGTATGCACAACCTTGTACTTTTGAGAATGTTGTAAACGAAATAATGTATCTTAAATAAATAATTTGTTTTTATACCTAAAAAGATGAGATATTACATAGGAGGTTTTGTCCTCACTCTGCTGGGCTTTATGAGCTGTTCCCAGCCTACTAAGAATACTCCAGAAGCAGCTGTAGAAGGGTTTATTACAGCTATAGAACAAAAAGAGTTCGATAAAGCAAAGCAATATGGGGATAGTACAGTACTAGTTCAGATGAACCAAATACAGGCAATGCTCAGCCAACAAGGAAATGACACTCTTTCCCCTTCCAAAAAGTTAGATTTTCAAATCATAGAGGTGACTCCCATAGGAGAGGATGCCGTGATGGTTACTTATAGTATCGCAACAGGAAATAGCTACAAACAGCTAAGAGTTAATAAAATAAATGGTGAATGGAAAGTTACCTTGCAGTCTGATAGGAACCAAAATTAAAATCCTTTTCAATAAGTCTTTCTCCATTTTCATTAGTGATATTCAGGTCTCGGATACGCACCAAGTGCTTATATTTCACAGTCCCAGCAACAGTATCTACTATCTCACGGGTTACAATGCTCACAGTTCCGCCTAGTGCTTGTATCTCAGAGGTTACTCGAGGAGAAGTTGCAGGAGGAGAAGTACAGAAGTAGGAACTAGTAGGAGGGGCATCAAAAGTACGATATAGGAGGGTGTATCCACTACCGATTTGTCCAGTAATTGAATCAGCTCTATTGGAGAGTAAGCCTGCCCGAAATTGTAGGATAAGAGCTTGTTTTTCTTGTGTCTTATAAAGAAAGGTAGTAGTTGTATCTCCTGTACAGGAATAAGCTTCTGTTCCTCTAAAGGTAATACGTTCTATACTATAATTGCCATCATTACAGGCTGTTAGTAACCCCAAAAAGAGAAAAATCCCTAGGAAAGTAGTTTTCATAGTTGAAAAATTTGGGGCAAAAATACAAAATAATATGAATAAATGAAAAAGGATTCATTTAAAAAATAATTCGTACATTTGTCCCATAAAATCAAATTCAATGGGTCTGGAGAGAAAAATCTATTTTGATAATGCCGCAACTACCCCAATACGCAAAGAGGTACAAGAAGCAATGTGTGAGGCTCTTTCTTTCTATGGGAATCCTTCTTCTACCCATCTTTTCGGACGTACTTCAAAAGCATTGATAGAGAAAGCCCGTAAGAATATAGCCAAGGAATTAGGAGCTACTTCAGCAGAAATTATATTTACTTCTGGAGGTACAGAAGCCATTAATATGATACTCAAAGGGGCGGTATGTGCCTTAGGAATTACTCAGATTATCACTTCTCCTACTGAACATCACGCAGTATTACATACCACGCAATCTATTGAGGATGAGTATGGTATACGTGTTTCTTTTGTGAAACTTACGCCTAAGGGGACTCCTGACTTGAATCATTTAGAGAAGTTACTTTCGGAGTTTCTTTCTGATGAGAAGGTGCTAGTGAGCCTAATGCAAGTGAATAATGAGATTGGCAATATCCTACCTATAGAGCGAGTAGGAAATATCTGTCGCAAGTATAACGCTTATTTTCATTGTGATACGGTACAATCTATAGGACATTTTACATTTGACCTATCACGGATCCCAGTGGATTTTATCACGGCTTCAGCTCATAAATTCTACGGACCCAAGGGAGTAGGATTTGCTTATATTCGCAAGGGAATAAATGTGAAACCACTTATCTTTGGAGGAGAGCAGGAGAGAGGCAAGCGAGCAGGAACGGAATGTATCCATAATATCGTGGGAATGGAAAAAGCTTTCCTACTAGCCTATCAGAATCTAGATAAAGAACTTACCTATATCCGTGATTTAAAATATTATTTTATACAAAAAATAAAAAAAGAACTCCCTCAAGTTCGTTTTAATGGGCAAAGTGGGAGCCTTAATGAAAGTACTTATACAATCGTGAATATATCCTTACCTGTTCCAGAGAAAAAAGCAGATATTGCACTTCTGTTTTTGGATATAAGAGGAATAGCCGTCAGCAGAGGAAGTGCTTGCCAGAGTGGTAGCGTACAGAGTTCTCATGTGCTGAGAGCTATTCTTCCTGAAGAACAATGGTATGAAGCTCACCTAAGGTTTTCTTTTTCTATCTTTAATACCAAGGAAGAAATAGACTATAGTATAGAAGTACTTAAAGAATTTTTACAGGACTAATTACCCTTAATGTGCTCAGAATATGAATCTACAAAACTTATTTCGTATCGCTTGGCGTGCTATTCTCTTGAATAAAACACGTACCTTACTGACTATGTTAGGTATTATTATTGGGGTTGGCTCGGTGATTACAATGCTTGCCATAGGAGAAGGGTCTAAGAAGAGTATCAAGGAGAATATTTCCAAAATGGGAACCAATATGCTCAATATTCGTCCAGGAGCAGGAATGTTCGGAGGGGTACGTAATAATAGTGATATGCAATCCCTTAAGATGACAGATTACCTAGCTCTAAAAAAGGAAGCTACCCTCCTTAAATATATAACTCCTGTATTCAGTGGAAATGGACAGTCCATTGCTGGGGCTAATAACTGGCCTACCTCTATCTATGGAGTAAATATGGATTACCTTTCTATACGAGAGTGGTCTGTTACAGAAGGAGCTATGTTTGGTCAGGATGAAATAGATAACTTCTCTAAAGTAGCTGTTATTGGGCAGACAATTGTTAAGAATCTATTCCCAGATGGAGATTCTCCTATTGGGCAGACAATTCGTTTTAAGAATATCCCTTTTAAGGTGATAGGCATACTTGCTGCCAAAGGAGAAAGTAATTTTGGGCAAGACCAAGATGATATCATCATTGCTCCTTATACCACCGTACAGAAACGTATCCTTGCACAGAACTATCTCCAATCTATTGTAGCTTCTGCTATCAATGAAAATGAAGCAGAAAACGCTGTGAATCAGGTAAAAAAAATACTCGAGCGCACTCATAATATTGCTGCCGACCAGGAGAATAATTTTAATGTTTTTTCTCAGCAAGAGCTTATTTCTACATTCTCTTCCACCTCGGAGATGCTTACTGTACTATTGGTAGCAATAGCTAGTATCTCCTTGATTGTTGGAGGTATAGGAATTATGAATATTATGTATGTATCTGTTAAGGAACGTACCAAGGAAATAGGTTTACGAATGGCAATTGGTGCCAAAGGAAAAGACATTCTGGCACAATTCTTGATAGAGTCGGTACTGATTAGTATTACAGGAGGTATAGTAGGAGTAGTACTAGGGCTTTTGGCTACCTATGTGGTAAAGGTGTTCATCGGCTGGCCTGTAAGTATTACTTTTTATTCTATTGTATTGTCTTTCTTGGTTTGTACTATTACAGGAGTATTCTTTGGGTGGTATCCAGCCCGTAAGGCATCAGACTTGGAGCCTATTACAGCATTAAGATATGAATAGACTTTAATAACTAAATGATGAAAAAGATGGATTTAGCAACCTATAAAGAAATTTTTACAGAAGACGATGCTGTAGGATGGGAGGCTATAGATAAGTCCTTAGAATCTCTTTACCCCAATCAAGAGGCTGATCATTATGTACCAGACCTTCCAGCATCATTAGGAGGAAGTTCTTACTTGGATGGAGTGAGTGTCTATCAGAGTAATGAGCAGGAGCCTCATTTTCACTTTATTACTTATGGTTTTTCTGAGCTATATTATAATGAAGAGGCTGTAGGAGAGGATTATAGTGGTTTTGGCTTTGAGATTACTTTTCGCCTTAAGAAATCAGGAGACGAGAGTGTAGGTTGGGCAATTAATTTTCTGCAAAACATAGCTAAGTATGTCTTTACTTCAGGGAATTATTTTGAGCCTTTTCACGTATTTCCTGCTAATAGCCCTATACGTTTAGGCTATGACACTGAGATTACGGCTGTAGCTTTTGTTCAGGATCCGGCATTGGGAGAGATAAATACTCCCCACGGAAAAGTTCAGTTCTTGCAAGCTGTAGGAATTACTGCTGAAGAACTAAAAACTATCAGAACCCATTTTTCTATTGAAAAAGTAGAAGAACTTATTGAGGGATTGAGAAAAAATAATCCGCTTCTGATCACGGATTTAGATAGAAAATAATTGATAATTAGTTAATTGTTGAAATTTCGAATATGACTAATGAAGAGCGATATGATAATATTCGCCGTATGGGAGAGATACTCAGCCAAGTAGAACAGACTCTTACGAAAGCTGAAGCTCTTCTCGAAGAGTGGAAGGCTTTACAGCCTAATTTTGAGGCTTTGGTAGCCTACTATGATAGTCCTCAGTGGCGGAAAGATTACTTTGATAGTAATGACGGAAAAATCCCTGATGAGGTGCCTCAATGGGTACTTACTCAGGATGCTATCTTTGATGCTATTGGAACTGAGTTCGATATAGCGGATGGCTATAAGGAACTTATAGAGTCTATAGATAATAAAAAATGGAAAAAATAAAACTAAATAGTATGAGTAAAATTAAATTAATGTTCCTTATGATAAGCCTTCTTCTGGTACAGGCTTGTGCCAATCAGCCTACATCCAATAATCCTGAAGTGCCTCAGGCTGAAGCTTCTATAACTCCTAAATTTCCTGATTCCCGATTAGAAGGACAATGGAAGATTTATCATATAAAAGGGGTAAAACTCCTTAAGAATACCCAAACCATTTATCTGAATATAGATTTACAGAAGAAAAGCATTTCAGGAAATGATAGTTGTAATAACTTTACAGGTTTAATTTCTTTAATAACGGATACACAACTTACTTTTGGAGAGATAGCCTCCACCTTAAGGCTTTGTCCTGAGATAGAATATAGTAGTGTTTTCCTTACAGCCTTGCAGGAAACAACTTCTTATAAAATAGAAGACGAAAAGTTACAATTGTTTAATCAAGAGGGAGAAGAAGTTCTTACTTTTCTTAAGTAAATTCTTGAAGACAAAACTTTATTAAATATAAGAAATATGAAAAGACTACTATTGGGACTACTATCAGTCATTTCTGTGCCTCTTTGGGCACAGAAACCCACCTTTACAGAAGCCAAAGTGAAGCAAGCAACTGTTTATTTTAGAGGTGTAGAACTCACTCATACCGCTTCGGCTATGATTCCCAAGGGAACGAGTGAATTAGTTATTAAAAATGTGGCTAATAACCTTTCTGAAGAAACGATTCGTGTATTGGCTCCTTCAAATGTAACAGTTCTTTCAGCTCAGTTTACTAACCGTTATTTGAATGAATATGAGCTAGATAAGGAATCTCCTATGGTCAAAAGAGTTCAGGATAGCCTTGAACTTCTGGGAGGACAACTTAAGAAAATCCAGAATCAGCGAGAGTCCGAGGAGAAAACAATTCGCTTACTGGATGATAATCGTGTAATAGGAGGTGAGCAAACAGGAGTTAATTTTGCCGACCTTTCGAAAATAGTGGATTATTATGCCACTAAGCGTACCGATTTGCTTAATAGCGTTGATCAATTACGTAAAAAAGAGGATGCTCTTAAGAAAACCATAGACAAACTCACAGCAAGGATAGAAGTAAGTACTGCTGAGAAAGAAAAAATTTCTGATGGGAAGATCATTCTACAGTTGATGTCTCCAGTAGCACAGAAGGCAGATTTTTCAGTAAGCTATATTTCCAATTCGGCTACTTGGCATCCTTTTTATGAACTTCGTTCAGAAAAGCTTTCTGATCCTATTCAACTACTCTATAAAGCACAAATCTCCCAAACAACAGGGCTAGACTGGAAAGCGATTAGGTTGTCTCTCTCTAGTGGGAATCCTAACTTTAATAATCAATTCCCAATCTTGCAGTCTTGGCATATCTATTTGGGAGAGTTGGGAGAGTTGAGTACGAGAACCCGTAACTATGCTTTTGAAGCAACAGCTTATAATAGGGCTCCTATGCCACAAGCCAAAATGATTTTAGCAGATGCTAAATTGGAGGAATCAACTCTATCACAATACACTACATCTTCTGAAAACCAGTTGAATGTCTCTTTTGATATTGATGTTCCTTATGATATTCTTGCCAATGGCAAAGCTCATAGTGTTTCCTTACAAGAACTGCACCTAAAGGCGGATTATAAATATTATACGGCTCCTCGTGTGGATAAGGAAGTCTATTTAGTAGCTTCTGTAGAAGATTATTCCAAATATAACCTCTTAGCAGGAGAAGCAAATATCGTATTTGAGGGATTATATGTGGGAAAAACCTATATAGACCCTAACCAAACTTCGGAAACCCTTAATCTTACAATGGGAAATGATAAAAAAATCAGTGTAAAGAGAGAAAAGGTAGTGGAAAAATCACAAACGAAGTTTATTTCAGGTAGTAAGGAGCAAATTTTTACCTATGATATTACCCTTCGTAATAATAAGAAAGAAAAAATAGACTTGGTTTTGAAAGACCAGTATCCTGTAGGAATTGAAAAATCTATAGAAATAGAGCTTTTGGAAGCGTCAAAAGCCTCTGTAGATGAACAAACCCACATTCTCACTTGGGATATTTCCCTAAAGCCCAACGAAACCAAGACTTTCCGTATAAGTTATAAGCTAAAATACCCTAAGGATAAAGTGATAGAGAATTTTTAATATATTTTCTCATCTATATAAGATTTTATTCTTGTATAGATGAGAAATATTTTACCAAAATTTCAAAAAAAGGATCACAAAGGCACTGATAAAAGTCGCCAGCAGTACGCCTTTGGCTCTGAGATCATAGCTCATACGGATAAATAGGAAAAAAGCAACTAAGTTCAGGATTGCTCCGAGTCCTATAATAGCTCCTAGTGTTCCCTCTTCATAGGCAAAGGTAAGAGTTGCTTCTATATCAGTAGGGAAAAAGAAGATAAGCCACCAGAGGAATATTCCGAATATGTTGGCAATGAGACCTACGGCAAAGCCAATAGCGATTTCTTTACGTCTGTATTTTTTCATTTGAAAATCCATTTATTAAGAGGTTCTATAGAAGGGTAGTGAGTAAGGTCTGCTTGTGTAGGAACTACAGAGATATAGCCATTCTTCAGTGCCCATAGGTCAGTATCAGTACCATCATCTTCGCTAATAAATTTTCCTGTAAGCCAGTAGTAATCACGTCCTTGAGGGTTTGTACGTCGGTCGAACTCTTCTTCCCATCGGGCACGTGCCTGCCTACATATCTTGATTCCTTTAATTTCTTCCTTAAGGAGCTTAGGAATATTCACATTAAGCACTACGCCTCTGGGAAGTCCGTTATTAAGTACATTCAGAGAAATTTCCCGAACAAAATCTGTACATTGCGAGAAGTCAGCATCCCAGTTCATATCCAGTAGTGAAAATCCTATGGCAGGAATGCCTCCAATTCCTGCTTCTACAGCAGCACTCATTGTTCCAGAGTAAATAACATTGATGGAGGAATTGGCACCGTGATTGATACCACTCACACAAAGATCTGGGGTACGGTCAAGAATCTCGTGCTTTGCAATCTTTACACAGTCCACAGGTGTTCCGCTACAGCGGTATTCTACAGCTGCTCCGCTATTGGTATGTACTCGCTCACAGAATAGGGAAGAGGTAGTGGTAATAGCGTGTCCCATTCCGCTTTGAGGGGCATCAGGAGCAACTACAACTACTTCTCCTAAGGTATTCATTACCTGAATAAGAGTACGGATTCCAGGAGCAGTAATTCCATCATCATTGGTGATAAGAATCAAAGGTTTTTTCATTCGAATTACTTAATAAATTTTGGACAAAAGTACAAAAATAAAACAAACTGTAAATAAATTTTTTAATCAAATGAATAACTTTTTTATTCTATAAATACATAATGGGTTAAATATTGACTTTTTAACAGAAGAGACTATCCCCGAAAGGATAGTCTTTTCTTTTGTGGAAAATCTATTTGAAAATAGTTTTTTATTCTCAAAAATAAGTAGTATTTTTGCTCTCAAAAACAAATTTAATGAAGAAAATAATAGCTTCTTTTGTATTATGGATTACAGGCTGGAAAATTAAGTTGGAAGGAGATTTTCATAACCTAGACCGCTGTATTCTAGTTGTGGCTCCTCATACCTCAAATTGGGAATTTGTACTAGGGATTTTAGCCTATTGGAAGTTTGGAAAGCCTCTTAAGCTTATTATAAAAGATGCTCATACCAAAGCTTGGTATGGTGGGCTTATCCGTAAGTTGGGAGGAATAGGTATTGACCGATCCCAACGCAATAACCTAGTTGCTTTTGTTACAAATCTTTTTCAGAAGGAGAGTTTTAGCTTGGTAATAACTCCTGAAGGGACTCGTTCTAAGGTGAGTAAGTGGCGAATGGGCTTTTATCATATGGCATTAGGAGCTCAAGTCCCTATTGTTCTAGGAGCAGGTGATTTCAAGGATAAGATTATTTATATAGGGAAAAAAATCAGTTTGGAAGACCTCCAAGAACGCTCACAGGAAAGCATTATGGAGGAACTTCAGAACTATTACAAAAAGATTACTCCTAAGTATCCAGAGCAGTGGAATCCTAAAATTTATTAGGAAAAATTGTTAGGATTCTAGGAGCTTTTTTGCCTCTTCAAGTTGTTGATACCAATCATTTCCGAACTTTCGGATGAGAGCTTCTTTGACAAATTTATAGATAGGAACTTGTAGTTCTCTCCCTAGAGTACAGGCATCCTTACAGATGTCCCAACGGTCATAATTTACGGCTGTGAAGGAGGTGTATTTTTTTAGCCGGATAGGATATAGATGGCAGGAAATAGGCTTTTTCCAGCTGATTTTTCCTTCATTATAAGCTTGTTCTATACCACAGAATACAATTCCTTTTTCATTACGAATTACGTAAGCACATTCTCCTCCATTAATAAGGGGGGTCTCCCATTCTCCATCAGTACCGCGGATAGCAGTTCCTTGTACCTCAATAGCTTTCCTACCTAAAGAGCTTAGGTAGGGAGCTACTTTATGGTATATCTGTTCAAGAATTTCTACTTCATCGTCTTCTACAGGAGCTCCTGCGTCACCTTCTACACAACAGGCTCCTTTACAAGCATTGAGGTTACAAACAAAATTATTTTCTAGTATCTCCTCGGAGATAATTGTATCATCAATTTGAATCATAAATATTGAAATTAATTATAAAAAGAATCTTATTTCGTGAAAAATTTGTATTTTTGCCACAAATAATAAAGAAATGGTAATAGTTACTTTGCAAAGAGACAAATGTATAGGTTGTAATTATTGTGTAGAGATGGCACCAGAACAATTCCAAATGAGTAAAAAAGATGGGAAAAGCGTGCTACTCCATTCAAAGGAAAAGAAAGGTTTTTTCACTTTGAAATCTCACGATGATAGCATCCTTGAAGCTTGTGAGAATGCTCAAAAGGCTTGCCCTGTGAAAATTATTACTACCAAGCAGGTATAAGCTATACTACTTCAGCTACCACAAAAGTACTCCCTCCTACATAGATAAAATCACTTTCTTGAGCCTCTTCCTGAGCCTTTGCGAGTGCTTCTTTCACTGAGCAAAAACTAATTCCTTTAAGTCCAAAATTGCTGGCTTTTTCTTCAAGAAGCTTCACAGGGAGTCCTCGATCTATTTTAGGCGAACAAAAATAATATACAGCCTCCTTAGGGAACATAGGCAGGATACTTTCTAAATCCTTTTCCTTAACAAATCCAATGACCATACGTAAGGTGCTGAAAGACTCTTCTCTTAATTGAGTAAATATTTCTGTGAATCCGTGTGCATTGTGGGCTGTATCACATACTATTTTAGGAGAAGTTCCTAATACTTGCCAGCGACCCATAAGGTGGGTATTATTTACAATATGGGAGAGTCCTGCTTTTATATTTTCTTCGGAAATTTTCCAACCTTTTTCCTGTAAAATGCGGAGGGTCTGAACAATACCTTTAATATTTTTACTCTGATAATGACCCTTTAAGTCCATAGAAAAAGGAGCTTCTATCAGATGAGCAAAGAATAGAGGAGCTTCCCTCTCCTGTGCAATTTGTTCGAATACAGGAGCTGTTTCTTTATGGTATTCACTGATAACAATAGGAGTTTTGGGCTTAATAATTCCAGCTTTCTCCTGGGCAATTTCAGCTAGTGTATTCCCTAGTATTTCAGTATGGTCTTTTCCAATATTGGTAATAAGAGATACAATAGGAGAGATGATATTGGTAGAGTCCAATCGCCCTCCTAATCCTACTTCTATAATCGCAATAGCCACTTTTTGCTTTGAAAAGTAATCAAAAGCCATCGCCACACTTACTTCAAAAAAAGAAAATGAATGAGCCTCGAGAAAGTCTTTATTTTTTTCTACAAAAGCAATAACATCCTCTTGAGAAATATCCTTTCCATTGATTTTGATGCGCTCCCTAAAGTCTTTTAGGTGAGGAGAGGTATAAAGCCCTACTTTATAACCAGCTTCTTGTAAGACAGAGGCAATGGCGTGAGAGGAAGACCCTTTGCCATTGGTACCTGCTATATGTACAGAAGGAAATTGTTCTTGAGGACTCCCCAGATGCTCACATAGCATAAGAATATTATCTAGTTTGGGGCGAAAAGCAGAGTTTCCTTTTTCTTGATACATAGGTAGGTGTGCCCAAAGCCAATCAAGTGTTTCTGAATAGGTCATCTAGTGTATATAATAATTTTCAATATTTTCAATACGAACACTCTCGGGGACTAATAAGGTATAATCTCCACGATTACGAATCACATCTCTTACAATAGAAGAGGAAATATGAGAGGTTTTTACAGCAGTAAGTAGGAAAATAGTCTCTACTCCCCCCAAATCACGGTTGGTGTGAGCAATAGCGCGTTCAAACTCAAAATCAGCAGGGTTTCTTAGTCCTCTTAGGATAAATTCAGTGTCCATTTTCTTGCAAAAATCAACAGTGAGCCCTTGATAGCTGACTACTTTTATCTTTTTTTCGTGAGCAAAAGCTTTTTCAATAAAAGCTTTTCGTTCTTCCACTGAGAACATATAGCGTTTGTCAGCATTTTCTCCTACAGCTACAATAATTTCGTCAAAAAGTGCTGTAGCCCGTTGGATAATATCATAATGACCAAGGGTAATAGGGTCAAAAGATCCCGGGAAGAGTGCTTTCTTCATACAAATATTTTTCAGGGGGCAAAATTACAAAAAAGAAATGGATAAATAGCTTATTTTTTTCTTGGATATCACTAAAAAAAACATTTACTTTGCATAAAATTTTAAGATGAAACGACTTGTTATTTTTGCCTCAGGGAATGGTTCCAATGCAGAGCGTGTGATTACTTATTTTAGAGAAAATAAGCTAGCTGAGGTTGTACTAATTCTCACTAATAATCCCAAAGCAGGGGTTATCGACCGTGCCAAACGCTTATCTGTTCCTTGTGAAATATTTGATAGAAAAGCTTTCTATGAGTCAGACCAAGTACTTACTAGGGTACAAGATGCTCAACCAGATCTAATTATTCTAGCAGGATTTCTCTGGAAATGTCCATCTTCTCTTATAGCACATTTTCCTGATCAAATTATTAATATACATCCTTCTTTACTTCCTAAATATGGAGGAAAAGGAATGTATGGATTACACGTGCATGAGGCTGTGATTGCCAATCGGGAGAAAGAAAGTGGGATTACAATTCATTACATCAATGAGCATTATGACCAAGGAGCTGTTATCCGTCAAGAAAAGACAATTGTAAGTCCTACGGATACTCCTGATAGCCTTGCTCAGAAAGTTCACGCACTAGAATACCAATATTTTCCTATAGTTATTGAGCAATTACTTCAGAAAGTCTGAACTACGCTTCCTCTTCTTCATAAAAGCTAAAGAAGCTAAAGGAAGTTCCTCCATACTTGCGAACTTGTTCAAAATACGGGTGTTCTTCCATAGAAATTTTAGAGGAGTGTTCAATAATCAGTAAGCCTTCATCATTAAGGAGTTCTCTCTCAAAAACAAGGCTAACAATGCGTTCTAGGTCTTCTGGGGCGATTTCGTAAGGAGGATCTGCAAAGATAATATCGAACTTGCGGAGTGTCTTTTCTAAGTAACCGAAGACATCTCCTTTAACCACCTCAATAGGATAAGAAAGAGATTCGGCTGTCTTAGAAATGTATTGAACACATCCTGAATGGCTATCTACAGCAGTGATATCCTGACAGCCTCTACTGCCAAATTCGTAACAGATATTCCCTGTTCCAGCAAATAAGTCTAGAACAGATATACTGTCAAAATAGTAAGAATTATTCAGAATATTGAAAAGAGATTCTTTTGCAAAGTCCGTTGTAGGGCGGACGGGGAGTTGCTTGGGAGCAATGAGTTGCTTTCCCCGATGAGTACCAGAAATAATACGCATATACTTGAAAATAATGCGCAAAAATACAGATTTTATAGTAATAAAAAAAGTTTAAATTGAAAATAATATATATAGAATCCCTTCAGGAGAAGCCCATTTCTCTTTATATAAAACCAGATACCGCAATTCATAATAAGGAATTACCCTTGTATCTTCCTGATTTTACAGCAGAGGTAAGGGCTAATATTGTGATAATGGTAAAAATAACCAAACAAGGAAAATGCATCTCTGAGAAGTTTGCCCATAAGTATTACGAACAATTTACTATAGGGCTGAACTTAATAGCCTATGACCTCCAGAAAATGCTTAGAGAACGAGGGCTCCCCTGGGAACAGAGTGTAGCATTTGATAGTTCAATGGTAGTGGGGGAGTTCTTGCCGTTATCTTTTTTAGAAAAAACTTATATTTTTACACAGAATGGCACGGTTTTTGATACTGGTAAGTTGTTGCAAGCATCAGAACAATTGTCTTCAATGTTGGCATATGCCTCTCAATACTTCACATTCCGTACAGGAGATTTACTTGCTTTACCTTTAACAACAATGTCTTATCTTCTTGAAAAAGAGACTTCTTTGGAAGGGAAGCTTCAAGAAAAAGAACTTTTTTCAGTAATGATAAAATAAGGCGATTTGTATCTTTAGAGGAAATAAAATAATAGACTGCTTTGATATACAAAGCAGTCTATTAAGACTCTAAGAGTTAAATACTTATTCTACAACAAGTACTCCCTTCATCATTGCATAGTGCCCTGGGAAAGAACAAATATAGTCATAAGTACCAGCCTCAGGAGCTTTGAAAGAGATAACATCTTTCTCTCCTCCTCCAATAAGCTTGGTATGAGCAATAACATCAGCTCCTCCATTAGGAATATAGTCAGTAGCAGCAGCGTCCATAGCAGCTTCTGCGAAAGCAGCTACATCAGTTCCTTTTTTCAAGAGAACAAAGTTATGTCCCATTACATTTTTTGCCATAGAACCATTATGAACTAGAGTAAGATTGATGGTTTGTCCGGCTTTTGCTTTGATTTCCTTAACAGAGAAAGTCATCTGGTCAGTACCCTCTATGGTAACATTTACAGCCTCAGCATCTTGGCTAGCAGAAGCCTCTGTAGCAGGAGCTTGTTGCTCAGTGGTTTGTGCAGTTTCTTCAGTTTTCTTGTTATCTCCACAGGAGGCAACCATTAAGGCTAGGGAAGCCATTAGGAATAATGTTTTTTTCATTTTGGTATTATTTAAATGATGAATATGTGGGCAAAAGTACAAATAAAAATCTGAAAGTACAAATTTTATTTAGAATCTTTTTAATTAAGGTGTAAAAGGTCTTTTTCTATTGTATTTTCTAAAGGATTAATATCCTGTATAGTAGTTATAATCCTTGAGGAATTGTTGGATAAAATCAGAAATTTTCATATCAGGGGTAGGTTCTCGCTTACTGATTTGAGTAATTTTATCTGATAGTCGATTCAGAAGAGGTTGATTATTCTTTTTGACCCCCTCATTAAAGTAGTTTTTGATGGTTTGCACATCATTGTCCGAAAAAAGAAGAGCTTCTGTTTTAGTGAAAAGAGGCTGATAGGTATAAGACAGTTCTTCCAAGATGGTATGAGAGATGTTCATCTTATTACGTTCTGTAATTACAGCAGTGCCCGCTGCAAAATCACCCAAGCGTTGTGAATGCTTTGAGGCAATGATAGAAATCATAGCAATAGAACCACTGAAAAGATCTATCTCTAGAAGCCCAAAAAGCCCCCTGATGAGAAAATCGGTAAAAGAAGCCTGATAACCATCAATCTTTATCACTCTGATTTTCATTATCTTTTTACCAAAAGTCTGTCCTTGCATAGCCATTTCGGCAACCATAGGATAGAAAAAAGAAGGCAAAAAGAAAATGAGAAATAAAGCCTGTTCAGCAAAAGGGTCATCTGAGAGATAAGGAACAATATAGGATAGGGCTTGATATACAATACTTCCATAGCCTCCTATGATAAGAGAATCAATCAGCCTTGCTCCCATTCGTTCTCCTACAGAGGCAGGTTCGAAAAAAAGTAAAATATTTTGTGTCGTTTTTATTTCTATTTTTGACATTTTTTTTATAATTTAGCCCCTCGTATGAGAGAAGTAGCATTTATCAAACAAAATAAGGAAAAATGGCTTGAAGTAGAAGCTATCCTCAGTGAGCAAGAGAGAATTTCTCCTGACCAGATGGCGGATAACTATATTCAGCTTTTAGGTGATTTATCCTTTTCACAGACGTATTACCCTAAGAGTAATACGACTGTTTACCTTAATTTTTTGGTGTCGCAAATATACCAAAAAATTTACAAAACCAAACGTGTTGATAAAAATAGATTTTCATTTTTTTTCACCGAGGAAGTTCCTATGTTGCTTTATAAGCATCGTAAGGTAATTTATTTTGCTTTTATACTTTTCTTTTTCTTTATGGTGATAGGGGCTTTATCGGCTCATTATCAGCCTTCTTATGCAAGAGCTACCTTAGGTGATGAATACATAAATATGACTCTGGATAATATTGAGAAAGGGGATCCGATGGCAGTGTATAAGTCGGGAGGGAATTGGAGTTCCTTTATAGCCATTACAGTAAATAATATAAGGGTTGCTTTTAATGCTTATCTTTATGCGCTTAGTGCAGGCATACTTACTTTTTTTATTGCAATGAAGAATGGGATAATGGTAGGCGTTTTCCAATATTTCTGTTACCAAGCAGGAGCTTTACAGGCAAGCCTTAGGGCTATTTGGTTGCACGGAGCGATGGAAATATTTAGTATAGTGATAGCTACAGCAGCAGGTTTTGTTTTAGCTCTTTCTGTACTGATTCCCAAAACTTTTTCGAGAATATTGTCCTTTAAAATAGGTTTTAGGGAGAGCTTTTATATATTTTTGGCGACACTACCCTTTTTCATCGCAGCGGGGTTTATTGAAGGTTTTATTACCCGTTATTATTATGATATGCCCTTAGTACTGAATATTATAATTATACTAGGAACACTTTCGGTGATTAGCTATTATTTCCTAATTTATCCCATTATAAAACACTATAAATCAAAATAAAATGAGTGAATTCGTATTCTATAAAAAGAGAAATTTTAATGCTTATATTAATGATACTTTTGCTTTTTTCAAGAAGTATGCGAGGAATTATTTCTCTAATTATTTAGCTGTTAATGGCGCAATGATTATAGCTATTACTTTGCTGTGTACCTTCACCATTATCTTTTTTGGAAAGCAGATAGAGAATGCTTCTTTTGAGGAAGTAATGATTTTTATTCTTGTTTTGGCAACACTTATCGCATTACTAATCTTGCTAATGCAAGCTTTCGTATTTGCTTATGCTCAATTAGCCGAGAAGGAGCCACTGAGGACGGATTTTACGTCTAAAGAAGTATTCTCTGTTGCAGGGACTATGCTAGGAAGGGTTTTTCTTTTTGGAGTTATTTCTGTTTTTGTTCTGTTTATTCCTTATATATTAGCGGTGATATTAGTCTCTCTAATTCCTTTATTGGGCTTCTTTGGAATAATCTTCCTCAATGCTTTGATGGTTCTTTTTTCAAATCAGTTGATGATTCTGTATGTGAAAGATGGGGAGCATTATTTTAAGTCTTTAGGCAAAGTAATAGAAATGCTTAAGCAAAAATTCTGGGAGAAATGGGGAGCTACTATCGTGATGAATATGATTATAGGAATGTTCTCTACAGTGGTAGTGATTATTCCTATTGTAATAATCGTATTTGTCTCTATATCAGGAATAAAAGGTGGTGATTTTTTTAGTTACAAGACAGGGCTTATATTCTTTGTAATGCTATTGCTTCTATTTCTTATTATTTGTATTTCATCGAATTTTCAGACATTTACTCAACTGATGATTTACTTTGGAGAAAAAGAAAATGAAAGATTGGATGATATAGACCTTATAGGAACCCATAATGAAGCAAATGTATAGAATGTATCGGAGATTTCTTTTATTTGTAATAGGCTTTTCTATGGTTTCTTCCCTTTATGCACAAGAGGAAGAGGATTATGATGAAATAAATTTGGAGGAAGTAACTGTACAGAACGTTAGAATAGATAGTCTTGTACAGAATACCCCTGCAAGTAAGGCTCCTGTAATGGCTCCTAATTTGGAGAATATCCCTCAGAAGTATTCTTCTAGTGAATTCAATTACCAAGAGGAGGAAGGTACCCGATTCTATGAGAGTATGATAGAACTTCTTTTTTCTATTTTTAGGAAGATAATGGAGCTTATTTTTGGAGGGAAAAAGAATGTTCCTAGTGCTTATGAAGCATATAGTTTTATAGGAGTAATATCCTTACTTATTGTTTTTTTCTTTATAATACGTTGGCTTATTTATGGAAAAGGACGTTGGTTCTTTGATAGGACAAAAGAAGAAATAACAGATATAGAGTATAATGAAGTGGAAAAACATATTCATCAGGTAAATTTTCAAGACCTTATACAAAGGGCTGAAAAACAGAATGATACTAGGCAAAGTATTCGTCTTCATTATCTCTGGCTTCTGAAGGTGCTTTCTGATAGAGGCGTTATAGAGTGGCATATTAGGAAGACAAATTCTGATTACGAAAGAGAACTCAAGGACTCTGCACAGAAGGCAGATTTTGTATATCTGTCCAAGGTATATAATTATATCTGGTATGGTGATTTTTCTATTAATGATATTCAATATCAGAATGCAAAGGCAGATTTCCAAAAATATATTAATGCTCAAAAGAATAAATAATGGGAAAGGCGATTCGTAATTACTTGATTATTTTGGGCTTATTGGTAGTCATTATGGCAATGACCGTCTTTTCCTCACAGAAGAAAAGCTGGGCAAAGTCTTATGATGTTGCTCAAAAAGACCCTTATGGGCTTTATATCCTTAGTGAGGAAATAGATGCTTTTTTTGATAAAAAAGTGATAAAAACACCTTTTACTCCGTATGAATATTATAAAAAGGACTCACTCAAGGGTATAAATAATTATATTTTCACCCAAAATATAGATAAAGTATCCTTAAGAAAGCTTCTCCCTAATATAAAAGAAGGGAGTAATATCTTTTTTATTGAAGAAAATCGTTATTCATCCTTGGATACACTTGAAATAGGAAGGGAAATAGCTCAAGAATACTATTATATTGAGGAGGTTTATCTGCAGCTAGCTACAGAATCTTTTGATGAGAAAATAGAAATTCCAGAGAATATGTCTCTTACACAGGCAGTTTATTTTGAAAAATTCAAAGAGGGAACTAAAGCTCTAGGATATATTTATTCAGATGGACAAAAGTATATAAATTTCATAGAGATTCCTTATGGAAAAGGAAAAATATATATACATTCTGCACCTATTTTCTTTACAAATTATTACTTAAAGGACTTTCCTGAAGTTCGTAAATATGCCTCCGCAGCCTTATCCTATCTACCTAGAGATAAGCAGACGATATGGTTTGATGAGAATTTCCGAGATAATGGAAGAGATTTGGGAGACCTTTCCTTTATAATGTCTCAGTCATCGCTAAAGATTGCGTGGAGGCTTCTGCTTGCAGGAATTATCTTATATTTATTCTTTAGAGGAAAAAGGGAACAACGTATTATTCCGGTCATAAAAAAGCCTGAGAATACTACTATAGAATTTGCTCAAAGTATTAGTTCTCTATATTATCAGGAAGGAGATCCTTCGGACTTAGTTCAGAAAAAAATCACCTATTTCTTGGATAATGTGCGGAATAGGTATTATATGGATACACAACAGATAGATGAAAAATTTGCAGAACGACTATATAATAAGTCGGGGAAAGATAAAGAACTTGTGGGAAATATTGTCAATAGTATTATTACTTTTGAGAGAACGAAAAAAGCTGATGATAAAGTACTTACAAATTTAGATAAATGGATAGAAAAATTTTGGAACTAAAAAATAACTTATGGAAGAGAATAAATTAGAATTTACCTCAAGGATTGACTTGAGTGACTTACAGAGACAAGTGACACAGGTACGCGCTGAACTTAAAAAGGTGATTGTTGGACAGGAGAAGATGATAGACTATCTTTTGGTTGCTCTCTTGAGTAACGGGCATGTTCTCTTGGAGGGAGTCCCTGGAATAGCTAAAACTATTACTGTGAAGCTCCTTTCTAAGGCACTAAATATTGGCTTCAGTCGTATTCAATTTACACCGGACTTGATGCCTTCAGATGTGCTTGGGACATCAGTTTTTGATCTTAAAAAATCAGAGTTTGAGTTCAAGAAAGGACCTATTTTCTCTAACCTTGTCCTCATTGATGAAATCAATCGTGCTCCAGCCAAAACACAGGCAGCCCTCTTTGAGGTAATGGAGGAAAGGCAGATTACGATAGATGGCTTACACTTTGCTATGCAAGCTCCATTCTTGGTAATTGCCACCCAGAACCCAATAGAACAGGAAGGAACTTATCGCCTCCCTGAAGCTCAGTTGGATAGGTTTCTTTTCAAGATTGTGATGAACTACCCTTCCTTGGCAGAAGAAATTGAAATTATTACAAGAGAACACGCCATTAAGGAGAAAGATAAAACAGCTTCTGTAGAAAAAGTGCTGGATGCAGAACACTTATTACAGTATCAGAAAATTATTAAAAATATCCTCATAGAACCTCAGCTGATAGAATATATTGCTAAGATTATCCAGAATACAAGGGAAAATAGCTTTCTATACTTAGGGGCTTCTCCTCGTGCTTCCTTGGCAATTCTCAATGCTTCTAAGGGATTTGCAGCTCTTGCAGGAAGAGATTTTGTTACCCCTGAGGATATTAAGCAAGCTGCTTATCCTGTACTAGAACATAGGGTGATTCTTTCTCCTGAAAAAGAAATGGAAGGAATTAAAATAGAGCAAATTATACAGCAAATTATAGAAAGTGTAGAAATTCCACGATGAGAAAATTATACCTACATACTTACTTCTTCATTTGGTTACTGTGCTTGATGGGGCTCTTTATAGTAGCTTTCTTCTGGGAAGCGGTATTCCCTATTGCACAAGGGATATTGTATTTGTTTTTCTTTCTCTGTTTTGTGGATTTTGTTCTTATCTTTGCTCAAAAGAAGGGAATTTCTGCCCAGCGGATATTGCCTGAAAGGCTTTCCAATAGTGATGAGAACCTTATAAGAATCTCCCTGAAGCTACATTACCCCATAGGAATGTATGTAAAGCTTATTGATGAGATACCTTTCCAATTCCAAAAGCGAGATTTTCAGTACACAATGTTTCTAAAAGTAGGGCAAGAAAAGTATTTTGAATATTACTTGCGTCCTACTGAGCGAGGAGAGTATAGCTTCGGGAAGCTTAATGCTTTTGTATATTCTCCTTTATGCTTACTGATGAAGCGTTATATCTCCTGTGAGGATGCCAAAGTGGCTACTTACCCCTCTTTTCTTCAGATGAAGAAGTATGAATTGATAGCATTTTCTCAACGTTTGTTTGATTTTGGGCTTAAAAAAATCAGAAAAATAGGGCATACAATGGAGTTTGAGCATATACGTGATTATGTGCAGGGTGATGATATGCGTACTATCAACTGGAAAGCCTCTTCCAAGCGTTCTCAGCTAATGGTTAATCAGTATCAGGATGAAAAATCACAGAATGTATATACCCTCATTGATAAAGGACGAAGTATGCAGATGCCTTTTGAAGGGCTCTCGCTTCTGGATTATGCCATAAATACCTCTCTGGCTCTTACGAATATTATTATAAAGAAGCAGGATAAAGCGGGGATATTCACTTTCTCTCAAAAAGTGGAGGATAGGGTTATTGCTGATAGAAAGAGTAACCAAATGCAACGAATAATGGAGGTTCTCTATAATATACAGACGAATTTTCTCGAAACTGATTTCAGTAGGTTATACACTGATATTAATAACAATCTTAAGCAAAGAAGTCTGTTACTTTTGTATACGAATTTTGAAACAAAGAACAGTCTTCATAGGCAATTACCTTACCTGAAAGCTATTGCCAAAAAGCATCTTTTGGTAGTTATTTTCTTCCAGAATACAGAATTAGATAGGATGATTCATAAAACTTCCCAAGATATTAAAGAAGTGTATGATAAAGTAATTGCTGAGAAATTTTCTTTTGAAAAACGACTCATCGCTCAGGAGCTGAATCGTCACGGAATTCAGTGTATTCTTACCACTCCTCAGAACCTTACCCTTCAGAGTATCAATAAATATTTGGAACTGAAGGCAAGAGCTATGATTTAATATATTTTTCTAATCCTTTATAAATTATGATTTCATCTCTCTGGCGTTATATACACTTGGTATTGGCAATTATAGCCTCTTTATTCTTTGCCTTAGCTGCTCTTACAGGAATTATTATTGCTGTTAATAATATAGATAGGCATTATCCTTCTTATAAGATAGAAAATTTTGATCAAATAACTTTAGCGCAATCCATAGAAGGGCTGAAGCAACATTATCCAGAAATCACCTCCTTATCTTTTGATCATCGTGGATTTGCTACTATAAAAGCAGTTGATTCAGACGGAAATGAAATAAATGCTCATATTAATCCTCTCAATGGGAAAGTATTAGGGCAGGTAAAAAATAAGCCTCCTTTCGTGAAAAAAATAATCTCCTTACACCGTTCTTTGGAAATGGAGAAAACAGGACGTATAATTATGGGAATAATAGCCTTGTTCCTCCTAATGAGTGCTTTATCAGGACTAATACTTATCCTAAAAAAACAAAATGGAATAAGAAATTTCTTTAAAAAGTCTATTAAGGATAATTTTTCTTCTTATTATCATACAATTTTTGGGAAATGGTTATTGATTCCTTTACTTATCATAGGAATTACAGGAGTGTATTTGGTCTATAATCGATTTTTTATTGAGAAAGAGAAAATAGCACACACTATAGATTATACAGAGGAAGAAGAAAAGTATGATGGAGAGGAGCCTATTCCTGTTAAGGAAATTGTAATACTCAATCAGATTACTCTCAATGAAGTGCTTAATGTGGAGTTTCCTTTTGATACTTTTGTAGAGGATACTTATTTGGTAAAGCTGAAGGATAGAGAATTAGTTGTAAGCCAATTCTCAGGGAAAGTTCTCAGTGAAGTGAAGTATCCCCTAACACAGCGTCTGACACGAGTATGTCAAGACTTGCATACGGGTCGTGCAAGTGTATGGTGGGCTGTGGTTCTTGTTATATCCTGTATAGGACTATTATTCTTTATTTATACAGGTTTTCGTATTACATTTGCTAGAAAATCTGTCAAAATAGTGAATAAATACAGCCCTCAAGAAGCTCAATACGTCATACTCTATGGTTCAGAAGGAGGAAATACCTTATTTTTTGCTGAAAAAATACTTTCTCAGCTACTTTCTTCAGGTAAGAAGGCTTATTTAGAGAGTCTTAATCAATACAAAAGATATCCTCAGGCAACACATTTACTTATATTCACATCTACTTATGGAGTAGGAAACCCTCCTTCCAATGCGGATCGATTTATATCATTACTTGGAATGTATTCTCAGGATAATATATCTTATTCGGTGGTAGGTTTTGGTTCAAGGGTTTATCCTGATTTTTGTCAGTTTGCCAATGAGGTGCATCAGGTTTTTTCTAAGCAACCTTGGGCAAAAGAATATCTTCCTTTATATACAATCAATGAACAATCTTTAGAAGAATTTCTAATCTGGGTTAAGGCGTGGAATGCACAGAGTGAAATCCTCCTAAGTGAAGAAAATAGTACCTATCAGAGAGAAAGAGCTCCTCTGTACTCTATGAGAGTACTGCATCCTGTTAAGGAAACAGCAATAGGCGAAATTTTTACCTTGCAATTACAGACCAATAAAAAATATACCTCTGGCGACCTCTTGGCTATCTATCCAGATGATAAGCAGGAACGACTTTATTCTATAGGGAAGGTAGGAGGAAAGTTACAACTTACAGTAAAGCTCCACGAGCAGGGAATAGGCTCTAATTACCTCTATAATCTGCAAAAAGGACAAAAAATAAAGGCTCGTATTATCTCTAATCCGTCATTTCATATGCCAAAGGAGTCTAAAAAGGTGATTCTTATCTCTTGTGGAACAGGAATAGCTCCTTTTTTAGGAATGATTGATCAAAATAAACATACAAAAATTTATTTGTATGTGGGTTTTCGTTATAATAATGAAATAATTAAGGAATATAAATCCTTTTTCGATGAACAAATAGAAAAAGGAAAGCTTAGAAGTTATCATTTTATCTTCTCAAGGGAACAAGAGAATAAAGGATATGTAACAGATTTACTTAAAAGAGACATAGCCTTTGTCAAAGATACCTTGGATGCGGGAGGTGTGATAATGATTTGTGGAATGTTATCTATGTATAAAGATGTTGCTCAATGGATAGATGAATCTATGCCTTTTTCATCAGAATATTATAAAGCCAATAGGCAATTTCTAGCGGATTGCTACTAAATATGAGAAGGTATGTCGAAACATTCCTATAACTGCATAATATTCTTATTTCTTTTAGGAATAGGTATATCTCTATCATTCTCTTGGATTTATTACGGGATAGTTGTTACACTATTTTTAGGATTACTTTCTTGGGGTGTTTTTGATATTCGAATGGGATATTTTATTCCAGTAACTTATCACCTTAGAGGAAGACCCGCAAAGAAAGTAGTCCTTACTTTTGATGACGGACCTACAGAATTTACTCCTTTGTTTTTGGATTTGCTCAATAAATATCGAGCAAAAGCAGTATTTTTCTGTATAGGAAAGCAAATAGAGCAATATCCTGAAATTCTCAAGCGAATAAAAGAGGAAGGACATATCATAGGAAACCATACATATACTCATATTCCTAAGAATTGTTTCGCTTCAGCTACTACTTTTGCGGAAGAAATAAGGAAAACTGATGAAATTTTGCAAAGATTTCAGATAGAAACAGCATATTTTCGCCCTCCTTATGGAATAACTAATCCTCATATAGCTAAAGCAATTAAAAGAAAAGGGAAAAAGGTTGTAGGATGGGATATTCGTTCGCTGGATACTATTATAAAAGAAGAAACCCGACTTCAGAGTCGAGTTCTTTCTAAATTGACAAATGGAAATATTATCCTTATGCACGATACTTCTGAGCGAACATATCATCTTTTGGAGAAAGTTCTTAAGTATCTCAAAGAGAATAATTACCAAACTTCCCTAGAGATAGAATAATAGCTATCGAGTAAGGGTATAATATACTTTTAATTTCAACTTCTTAGCTTCAGGTACATTAGAAGAATTTCCGTAGATAACTGTGAATAAAGAATTCTCAGCATCTCCTAGAACTGTATTTTTAACCTCATTACTTGCATTTTTGTACTTTATGTTTGTCAGAGCTGATAAAGCAGTCCTTGAACTGGATGCCAAATGAGAGGAAACGGCTAAGCCTATTTTTATATTATTCGTATTTCCTTTAATAACATTGGTCAGATGATCCGTAATTCGGATACGGTAGAAGTATTCTCCTGCACTATCTTTCTCTAATTTTCCAATAGAAGTTATTAACTGATTGGAATTATTACTCAAGTCATTATAGTAGTCAGCCAGAGCAATTCCTTGTTCTGCATTATAAGCAATTACATAGGAAGGTTGTTGGTTTTCATTGACTTTTGTTTTATCCACATAGAGGAACAAATCTGCTTGGTTAATAAGAGGTTTCCTAGTTTTCAAAGTCTGGAAAATACTATTATCATTAGGAATATTGATTTCAGCTACATATCCTACCCCTCCTCCCTTAAGATAGAGAAAATCCTGAGATAAAGAAAGTGTATTATTACTTACATTATATTTATTGAAAATAATATTTCCTAGAGTCAATTCATAGGATTTTCTTTTGGTATAATTCTGAGAATCTTTCTGGTAGAGATAGGTATAAACAACCTCAATTTTTGCATTTTTTAAATTGAGTAAAGCTAACAAATCAGCAGAAAAATTAGAAGTACTTACCACAATCCCCTTCAAATGTTGTGCAAAAATAGAATTGTTTGACAAAATATTAGAACCTTCATTATTAATAAGATAAGATTGGAAGATACTTGTTGCTAATTCTATACGAATACCAGGGGCTAATCTGTCTTTTTCTTTTGTAGATTCATCATCACTAGTGGTTGGATCGTCAAAATTTCGTCTTATAATTGGATCATTCTTAATCCCTTCTATTGTAGTGCTAGCTAAAGAGGTAGAAGTAGGAGTCTGCTGATCAGAATAGTAGATTTGATTTTCCAAGTTGCTATTAATATCTCTTAGATGATAATTGAGCTCCTCTACTGATAGGGTAAAGTGTGCATTCTTATTTCCATAGATAGAATCTAGCTTATAGGTCTTTACTGTCTGGTTATTTCCATCTCTAGTAGTTTGCTCTGTAGAATGAAAGGGTAGATACAGATATACCTTTTCAACAGTTTCATTCTCATTATACGAACTAGCTTCTTGTGAGGCACTTTTTTCTCCAAAAGTAGGGGAGAGGGTACTCAAGGATACCTGACTTACAAAAGAGATATTAGTAGTCCCTAATTCATTTTGGGTAATTTGCCCTAACTGATAGTTATTTAGGGAATTACCTTGTATGGCATTTACCTTAATATTGGTATATTCCAAAGGGATAGAATCCTTCAAAGGAGAAAAATGAGGAGCTCCCAATATACTATTTTCTATAAAATTGGTGTCATTATCTGTGTTACAAGCTCCTACCAAGCCTCCTATGGAGAGTAATACAAAGGCTCTATAAAAAATATGTTTCATTCGCATAGTTAGTTTGTTATATTTGTATGGTCTGTGTTCTATCAGCTCCTACAGAGACAAGTGTAATAGGTACTTCTGTTTCCTTTTCAATGAATTTGATATATTCAATGAGTTCTACAGGAAGCTCCTTTGCCTTTTGTACTTTGCTTAAGTCCTCATTCCAGCCCTTAAGTTCTGTATAGATAGGAGTCACATACTCAGGATCAATAGAGTAAGGAAGGTGCTTGATAACTTCTCCTTTGTAGCGGTATCCAGTACATATTTTGAGGGTTTCAAATCCACTCAGTACATCTGCTTTCATCATCATCAGCTGGGTAACACCACTAAGGTGAATTGCATATTTTAGAGCAACAAGGTCTAACCATCCACAACGGCGTTTTCTTCCTGTTGTAGCTCCAACTTCCCTGCCTATCTGACCTATTTTTTCACCTATTTCATCAAAAAGTTCAGTGGGAAAAGCCCCACTCCCAACACGAGTTGTATAGGCTTTGAAGACACCCATAACATTCTTTATCTGGTTAGGAGCAATTCCAAGACCAGTACAAGCTCCTGAAGCAGTTGTATTAGAAGAAGTTACGAAAGGATAAGTCCCAAAATCAATATCCAACATAGAACCTTGTGCTCCTTCGGCAAGTATTTTCTTTCCTTGTTTTTGCGAATGATAAAAGAAATCTTCACTATCTATAAAAGAGAGGGTCTTAAGGTAGTCGATAGCACTAAAGAATTCTTTCTCTAAAGAAGGTAGGTCAAATTCAATTTCAACACCATAGTAATTGATTAGTGAAAGATGTTTTTCTACCAACGAACGATATTCTTCTAGGAAATTATCCTTTTCTAAGTCTCCGATTCTAAGCCCATTACGACCTGTTTTGTCCATATAGCAAGGACCAATTCCTTTTAGGGTAGAGCCTATTTTGGCTTTTCCCTTTGAGGTTTCCGAAGCAAGGTCTAATAAGCGGTGAGTAGGGAGGATAATATGTGCCTTACGTGAAATAAGAAGCTTTTCTTTTATGTTGATTTGATAAGGAGCAAGGGCGTCAATTTCTTTTTTGAGAATGATAGGATCAATAACTACCCCATTTCCTATAACATTAATAACATTAGAGCGGAAAATTCCAGAAGGAATAGTGTGCAATACGTGCTTAACACCTTCGAATTCAAGCGTATGCCCTGCGTTAGGACCTCCTTGAAAACGAGCGATAATATCATAATTAGGGGTAAGGACATCTACAATTTTACCTTTCCCTTCATCTCCCCATTGGAGGCCTAATAATAAATCTACTGACATTATTGGTTTTTTTGTTCTTCGTTTGTATTTTCTTTTTTATTACGAGTTCCGTAGAAATAAAGAGAGTGGTTATCTATCTTTATATCAAAAACTTCTTCTATGGTCTGCTTGATGGCTTGGATACGAGGATCACAAAACTCCATCACTTCTCCTGTATCGGTTAAGATTACGTGGTCGTGCTGGCGGTCAAAATAAGACTTTTCATAATGAGCTTGATTCTGTCCAAACTGGTGACGGCGTACCAATCCACAATCAAGTAGAATTTCAATAGTATTATATAAAGTAGCACGGCTTACGCGGTAATTCTTGTTTTTCATCTTGATATATAGGGATTCTATATCAAAATGTTCATCACTTTCGTAGATTTCTTCAAGAACGGCATATCGTTCAGGAGTCTTCCGATGTGCATTTTCTTCTAAATATTTTGTAAAAACTTTCTTAACGATTTCTTTGTTTTCAGTACTAGTTCCCATAAAAGATTACTTATTAAGGGACAAATGTACAAAAATAATTATGAAGTACAAAATAATTATCTTCTTAATTTTATGAGTCTTATTTTCAGTATTTTGTTTCAGATAATTTTTTATGAATAATTCTATCCATATAATCTTGAACAAAGGCTTTAAGGTTGTTGAACCCTTCTTCTGTTTCAGAGTTTTTTTCCTTCCCCAAAAGATTATTTGCTAATGCTTCATCTTCTTTTTTATAGAGTCCTTTTTCATTACCTAATTCATCTAAGATATAAATATAGTTTCCTTCCATACAGCGATAGTTATGCCCATCTGTAATATAGGCACGAGGAGTATCTTCAGAAGAAAAGAGACTACGCCCCCAAGAGCGGAAAGGCTTATTATATCCCATTAAATCAACTAAAGAAGGATAAATATCTATCTGCTGGGCAATCTCTGAGGATTTTCCTATACCAAGTAACTCTGGGTTAGGGCTAAAGAATAAGATAGCTGCTCCCATAGCCGTAATAGGTTGTTTATAATGGTCGTAATAGATTTGGTTAGGGTGGTCATTAACAAAAACAAAAATAGTATTCTGGTACCAAGGTTCTTTCTGAGCACTTTCGAAGAATTTTTTCAAAGAATAATCAGTGTAACCAATGCATTGATGGATTTCTAGCGTACCTTTGTCAAATTTTCCTTCATATTTAGCTGGGATTTTGAAAGGATGATGAGAGGAAACGGTAAAAATAGTCGCTAGAAAAGGCTCTTTTTTCTTACTGATAGTATTATTCATATATTGAAAAAAAGGTTCGTCCCAAATACCCCAAATGCCATCATAATCAGCTTCATTATTATACTCTGTTTTTCCATAATAGTGGTCTATGCCTAATATATTGGAAAAGCCTAAGAATCCCATAGAACCATTAGGAGCTGAATGAAAGAAGGAAGTATCATAGCCCATTTCTTTGGCTATAGAAACTAAGGATTCAGTGGGCTGCTTCACGTAAGGAGAAGAGGTATAAGCTACCTTCAGGGTAGGGATTCCTGCCAACATAGAGGACATTCCGTGGATAGATTGCCAGCCATTACAGTAAGCATTATCGAACACATAAGCGCGTTGAGCAAGGGAATCCAAGAAAGGAGTATATGACTTATAATTAGGAATATTTCTGTTTGTATTCATACATCCCCAATATTCTCTTCCAAAGCTCTCCAAGATAAAAAGTACAATATTGGGGCGTTTTTTCCTCTCCCGATGATATTCCTTAATAGGCTTAATATGTTCTTGGATATACTCTTGAGTAACGAAATGGTATTCTCTGAATCCTTTGTTCTTTCCAATAGTACGAATTAAGGTAAAAGGAGTATTAAGGATTACATCGGCATGGGAGGAGATGGTAACATGCCGGCTAGCATCCAGTATGTTGATAGGTCGTGTGGATGTAGCTAAATCTCCTCCTCTGATACCTGCCAAGGTAAGAAGCCCAAAAACGGGAAATAGGAGAGTAGAGCTTATAAAATAGGACTTTTTGGGAATAGAATTAGGTTGTATTTTTATTAATTTATACAGATATATCCACAATAGAATAAGAGCGAAAAATAGCAAAAAAGTATGCCAATACATTCCTAAAAAGGTATAGAATAGTTCCCATTTGTTCTTCTCGTTTTCGATAACAGCAAAAGAAGCGGTAGTAAGCCGAGATTTGCTGAAAGGATAATAGAGCATATCTACAAAATTGGTGCTATAAGCCAATGTATTTGTTATGAAATAGGTGTAAAAAACAATCTTTTGATATTTTTTTCCGGTATTTATCCACAAAGGTAGAATACTTAATAGGATAAAAAGTAGGTTTGTATATAAAATGGCTGTAGTGTCAAAAGCAAATCCATAGTAGAAAAAGCGTAAAACTAGAGAAAGCTCTATATCTCCAATACTCTCTTTGTTAAAGAAGAAAAATAGTAAGCGAGCTATGGCATAGAAAAGATACACTAAAGCCAAGCGGTATAGGAATACGAGGTATTCATTGGAACGGATATATTTCATAAGAATAAGGAATTTATGAGAGAAAAAAGGTACTACTTTCAGAACAAAAGTAGTACCTTAAAACAAAAATTATGAAAAAAACTAAACCACTATTGTCCTTTTTCCATTTTGTCTTTGAGCTCTTGAAGTACATCAAGATCTCCTAAAGTTGATTTTTCAACTGTAGTAGAAGAACTTTGAGAAGCTTCTTTAGCTATTTTTTCTTCTTCTTCTTTGAAGATAGCTGTATGAGAAGCTACTACTCGCTTGAATTCTTTGTTGAATTCAATAATTTTGAAATCAGCAGTTTCTCCCTTGCCTAATTTCTTTCCACTCTCAGTCTCTAGGTGACGAGAAGGTACAAAAGCAACAATATCTTCATTGAAAGGAACAGCAGCTCCTTTGTCGGTAAGTTTGGAGATAGTTCCATTGTGGATAGTACCTACAGCAAATTCTGTTTCGTATTTATCCCAAGGATTAGCCTCTAATTGCTTATGTCCTAGAGCAAGCTTACGAGTATTAACATCCAACTCAAGAACTACTACGTCCATCTTATCTCCTACAGCGCAGAATTCAGAAGGATGTTTGATTTTCTTAGTCCAAGAAAGGTCTGAAATATATACAAGTCCGTCAATACCTTCTTCTAATTCTACAAATACACCGAAGTTAGTGAAGTTACGAACGGTACCTGTATGCTTAGAACCTACAGGGTATTTAGCAGTGATGTCAGTCCAAGGATCTACAGTTAATTGTTTGATACCTAAAGACATCTTTCTTTCGTCTCTGTCTAGAGTAAGGATAACAGCTTCTACTTCATCACCGATATTTACGAAATCTTGAGCAGAGCGAAGGTGAGTGCTCCAAGACATTTCTGATACGTGGATAAGTCCTTCCACTCCATCAGCTACTTCTACAAAAGCACCATAATCAGCGATAACTACTACTTTACCTTTTACTTTGTCACCTACTTTTAGGTCATCAGAGAGAGCCTCCCAAGGATGTTTTTGTAATTGTTTTAATCCTAGTTGGATACGTGATTTGTTATCATCGAAGTCAAGGATTACTACATTTAGTTTTTGATCTAATTCAAGAACATCGGTAGGATGGTTGATACGAGACCAAGAAAGGTCTGTGATATAGATAAGTCCGTCTACGCCACCCAAGTCCACAAATACTCCATAAGAAGTGATATTCTTAACAACTCCTTCAAGTACTTGTCCTTTTTCAAGTTGTCCGATGATTTCTCTTTTTTGCTCTTCAATATCAGCTTCGATGAGAGCTTTGTGTGATACAACCACATTTTTGAATTCGTGGTTGATTTTCACCACTTTGAATTCCATAGTTTTGTTTACGAATTGATCGTAATCGCGGATAGGTTTCACATCTATTTGAGAACCAGGAAGGAATGCTTCTATACCGAATACATCCACAATCATACCTCCTTTAGTTCTACATTTTACAAAACCATTTACAATTTCTCCACTTTCGAAAGCAGCATTTACTCTATCCCAAGCTTTGATAGTACGTGCTTTCTTGTGAGAAAGAACAAGTTGTCCTGTTTTGTCTTCACGAATATCTACAAGAACTTCAACTTTGTCTCCTACTTTTAGGGCAGGATTGTAACGGAATTCGTTAAGAGAGATAACTCCCTCGCTCTTAGCATTGATGTCAATGATTGCTTCACGGTCGGTAAGGTGTGTTACAGTACCGATAACAAGCTCATCTGCTTGGGTATCCACGAAGTTTTCAGTTACCAAACGTTCAAATTCGTCTAATTTGCTTTGATCTACCTGATCAATACCTTGTTCGTACTTAGTCCAGTTGAAGTTTTCCAACTGTTCTTGTTGTTCTTTAGTAATTTCAGCCATTTGCTGATAAATAATTTTAGCTATGTAAAGAGTTAAGGGAAGAGCACAAATTACATAGTTTTAGTGATACATAATTTTAAATCAATGATATCTTTATCCCTTACAGAGGCTCAAAAAGATTTTGCAAAGATACGATTTTATTTTTAAATTAAGAAATAAAATGAATGTTATTTTTGAGTGGAATTAATATTTAATAGTTTAAAAAATAAAATAATCTTAATAATGCTATATTTAAGTTAAATTACGAGGGGTGGAGGAGAAAATCTGTATGTTTATTTTATCTTTGCGACGTTTTTCACAGATTAAAATTAAACAAAGTTATAATGAAAAAAAATCTTATTTTAGCAAGTTTAGTAGCAATGTTTACTTCTTGTAGTAAAGATGAAGGAGATAGGAAAGGAGATTCTATTGTAGATGAATGGATTCCTATAAAAATAGTAAGAGCAGGAGTAGATACTCCCATAGATAATTGTAATAGACAGACGAAAGTTATTATTACAAACAATCATTTTACTTATTATGACTATTGGAAAGAAAATCAGGAATGTAAATCTAGTCTTGAGGAGTATGATTACGTAACATATAAGGAAGATGGCAGAAATATGATAAAAAAATTTGGAGCAAATACTTCCTATTACTATGCCTTAGAGGATCAAGGGGCACATCTTCGTATTTCTAACTATTTAGGAAATACATATGTGATACTTAAGCGTAAATAGAATGATAGGCTACCTCTTGGGTAGCCTATCTTGCTATACAATAGGAAATTCTTGTTCTTTCCAAGCGAGGATTCCTCCTTCTAGGTTGCAAAGTTTTTCATAACCTTGACTTAGAAGAAAATCAATAGCTTTCTGGCTACGGATTCCAGACCTACAAGCAATGATCACCTTTTTATCATTAGGAATCTCTCTAAAGCGTTGTGGGAGTTCAGAGAGGGGTAGGTGCATATAACAAGATACTTCATAGCGTTCTTGAGAAACTTCATCGGTTTCTCTCACATCTACCAATAAGACACCTTCTTGGGTGAGCTTCCAAGCATCAGATGGACAAATTTGTTCTGCAGAAATCATAATTTTTAATTTTCTAGGGCTTCTTTTATACGTCTTAAGGCTTCTCTAAGGTCTTTCTCGCTGGTCGCATAGGAAAGGCGTAAGCACTTATTGTTCCCGAAAGCATCTCCTGTTACAGTAGCTACATTGGCTTCTTCCAAGAGGTAAATGGAAAGGTCAGAGGCGTTCTGAATCTGCTTACTTCTTAGTGTTTTCCCGAAATAATAAGACACATCAGGGAAAAAGTAAAATGCTCCATCAGGTAGGTTGGTTTTAAGTCCTTTTATATCATTTAGGAGCTGATAGACAATATCTCTACGCTTACGATATTCGTCAATCATATATTGAATCTTGCTCAAGGGAGCTTTTAGAGCGGTGATACTAGCTCGTTGGGCGATGGTATTGGCGCCACTGGTAATTTGCCCTTGTATTTTGGCACAAGCTTTTACAATCCACTCAGGAGCTCCCATATACCCCATACGCCAACCGGGCATAGCAAAAGCCTTAGAAAGCCCATTCACAGTAATGGTGCGTTCATACATCCCTTCTATTTGGGCGAAACTTACGTGTTGTCCCATATAATTAATATGTTCGTAGATTTCATCCGAAAGAATAAAGATATTTGGATACTTTCTTAATACCTGAGCAAGAGCTTCCAATTCTTCTCGTGTATAGATAACACCACTAGGATTTCCTGGTGAGCTTAACCACATCATTTTGGTACGAGGAGTTATAGCTTCTTCTAGTTGCTTAGGAGTTATTTTAAAGTGAGTTTCAAGGGAAGTTGGGATATCCACAGGGACTCCCCCTGCTATCTTGGTGATATCTGAATAACTTACCCAGTATGGAGTGGGGAGAATTACCTCATCTCCAGGGTTGAGCATTGCTAAGGCAACATTGGAAAGACATTGCTTTGCACCTGTAGAGACAATGATTTGAGAAGGAGTATAGTTTAGATTATTATCTTTTTTGAATTTCTCACAGATGGCTTCTTTCAGTTCTAGATAACCATCTACAGGGGAGTATTTATTATAATTCTGATCAATGGCTTCCTTTGCGACTTCTTTTACGAAATCAGGAACTGCAAAATCAGGTTCTCCCAAACTAAGGCTAATGATATCTTTTCCTTGTGCTCTGAGTTCTCTAGCTTTCGCAGCCATAGCAAGGGTTGCAGAAAGTGCCATTGTATTAACGCGATCGGATAAAAATTCAGTCATAATGGTTGCTATTTAATCTTGTTTTTTTCAGCCCTCAAAATTACGATTTTTTTCGATGTTAAGTAGAGAAAATGGCGAAAAAATTTGTGTATTTCTATTTTTAACACTACCTTTGACCTTGCTTAATTATAGATGTTAATGAAAGAAGTAGTATTTATTACAGGAGCTTCCTCAGGTATAGGCAAGGCTACAGCCATACTCCTAGCAGAAAAGGGCTATTGTGTGTATGGGACAGCAAGAAATCCACAAGAAAGTCCTGAAGAATATAACCTTATTCCAATGGATGTCAGGCAGGAATCTTCTGTGAAAGAGGCTATAAAAAAAGTAATGGAGAAAGAACAACGTATAGATATCCTTATAAATAATGCTGGAGTTGGTATCACAGGAGCACTAGAGGAGACTCCTATAGAAGCCTTGGAAAATGCCTTTCAGACAAATTTTTTTGGAGCTGTTCGTGTCATTCAGGCAGTTCTTCCTATAATGAGGCAACAACGTAAGGGGTTCATTCTTAACATCACATCTGTAGCTGCTTATATGGGATTGCCTTTCCGAGGAGGTTATTCTGCAAGTAAAGGAGCTTTGTCCCTCATTACAGAGACTCTGCGGATGGAAACACGACAATTCGGTATCAAGGTATGTACTTTGGCGCCAGGAGATGTAGCTACGGATATTGCTTCACGACGCTTTCATACTCCAGCTCAGGAGAATTCTCCTTATCCACAATATACAGCGTCTCTTAGCTCAATGAATCAGCAGGTAGATGAGGGAGCTGATCCTGCTATATTAGCTCAGAAAATATATCAAGTTATAAGGAAAAAATCTCCTAAAGTGCATTATTCGAAAGGAAAATTCTTGGAAACCTTCTCTATTTTTCTAAAGAAAATACTTCCTAGTAAGTACTTTGAACGCTTATTAATGAATCATTGCGATTTGTAAATCAATTAGTTATAAAATTGTTGATAACTTATATTCATTAAAGGCTTCTATTTGAGATAAATAGTTTATTTTTGCCCTTGTGAAAACTATAGGAATATCAAAATATTATAAAATCTATCAAAAACCTCCTGATCGTAGGTTTTATGTAGAGATGCCTGAGCAGACTCTAGAGTTTCGCTTCTGCGAGCTTTTAGAGTTTCGAGGTAAGGTACAAGCTATTGACTTGTCCTCTCATTTTGATTATTCTCAACCTGGTATTGAAATACTTACTTTCTGTGGAGGTAAGTACCTCTGTGTATTCACTACTGTTCAGATAGTGGATTTGCAGAAGCTCCTTTTTGAAATTTTTGAAGGGGTTTCTGAAAAGGAAATCTTTACCAAATATGTACTTCTATGATACTTGTAACAGGAGGAACGGGGCTCTTGGGAGCTCATCTCATCTACGAGCTCCTTTGTAACGAAACGACCCCTATAAAAGTCCTTTACAGAAAGAATAAGGATACTTCTCTTATAGAACGTATTTTCCAACAATATAATCCTACTCAAGCTTCTTTAATCCATCAGTTACAATGGGTTAAGGCTGATATACTCGATATTCCTGCCTTAGCTGATGCAATGGAAGGAGTTCAGCATATTTATCATTGTGCAGCTAAGGTATCCTTCAGCGAAAGAGATCTTTCGGAGTTGCTCAAAACCAATGTAGAAGGTACAGCTAATGTGGTGAATATGGCACTTGATTATGGAGTACAGAAGCTATGTTATGTTAGTAGTATTGCTACTTTTGCCTCTAAAGAAGGGGAGGTAACTACAGAAAACTCACTCCAAGAGCCCCCCTCTGTGGCAGAGAGTTATGCTCTTAGTAAGTACCAAGCAGAGATGGAAGTTTGGCGAGGCGTACAAGAGGGATTACCTGCGGTAGTAGTGTATCCTTCTGTGATTGTAGGAATGGGAGTGGAGCAACATAGAGCTATTCCTCTGTCACAACTTTGTAAGTATAAGTATGTAACCTCAGGAGGAACAGGATTTGTGGGGGCTATGGATGTAGCTAGAGCAATGCACTTACTGATGAAGGCACCTATCCTTAATGAAAAGTGTATTCTTAATACTGATAATCTTTCTTATGAGTCATTTTTTGCTCAACTACGGGAATCACACCCTTCACTTCCAGAGAAAAAAAAATTGAGTTCTTCGGCATTATATACCCTCTACTTAATAGATAAATGTCTTTCTCTATTTGGGAGAAAACGACTTCTTTCTAAGAGTCTCTTAAGAACACTCCAGCATCAGGCCTCCTATGATGGCACTCGAGTACAGCAACTAATTCCTTTTACTTACACCCCTCTGCAAAAAAGTTTGGAAGTATTATCTCTATAAGAAGAGAAATATTATTTATTTTTTCTATCTTTGCCTCGCCAATTGTAATAAATAAAGTGAAATTTATATATTTTTAATGGGAAATTTATGGATAGATTTAAGATAAAAATACAATACCTATGCCTTGCCCTGCTTCTATTTTTAGCCAATACAGTCTTGGTAGAAGCCCAGACTCGGGTTGTTGGAAAGGTAATAGATGAGCAAGGAGAACCCATTCCTTTTGCTAATATTATCTTTAAGAAAAGTATGGTAGGTACCTACTCTAACCAAAAAGGGGAATTTACCCTTTATTCTCAGAAGAACTATAATGCAATAGAAGTTTCTTCTGTGGGTTATACTACCAAGGAGATAAAGCTCAAAAGCAATGATAATCATCTGCAAGTAGTACTTGTTATGGGAGAGGAGCTGGAGGAAGTAGTTGTCGTACAAAAACCTACCAAAAACCTATCAAAAAAGGAGAATCCAGCTTATCCTATATTGCAAAAAATATGGGCAAATAAGTACAAGAATGCGCTTTCTACAGCCAAGGCTTATCAGTACAGGCGCTATGAGACTGTAGAGCTAGGGCTGAATAATTTGGACTCTCTATTTCTTAAAAAAGCTTTGCAGTCTGAATATCAGGAAGTTCGTAACCTTCTTTCTGAGAAGAAATATAAGCAATACTTCTCTATGCCAATGTACCTTAAGGAAGAAGTTTCTCAGGTGTATGGGGATAACGAACGTTCCTTATACAGAACGGACATAGAGGGAGAACGTACCCAAGGTGTTATTCAGACGGGTTTTGGACTGGAGCGTTTTACTCGTAATTTTAGAGAATTTAATGTATATGATAACTCTTTTTATCTGTTAGATAAGACCTTTGTAAGTCCTATTTCAGAATATGGTTATGGGGTATATGCTTATGTGCTCAATGATACCATTGAAAGGAATGATCGTAAGTTCTATTCTATCTATTTCTTTCCAAAGCAGGATCAGGACTTGCTCTTCAAGGGCAACTTTACGGTAGATAGTAAGACCTATGCTATAGAATCTATACAAATGTATACTATCAAGGAAGCTTCCTTGAACTTTGTAAGGAATCTTTCTATAGAAAAGCACTATCAATGGGTGAATGATAGCCTAATTCTTCCAAAAAGAGACTATTATGAAGGTGATTTTACAATATTGACCAAATCCGATGAGGAAAAAGGGATGTATGTAAGGAAAAATATTGTCTATTCGGATTATTTACTGGATAGTCCTAAAGAACAAAGCTTTTATCTGGCTTCCGTGGAGAAATATAAGGCAAATCAGTTCAAGCAATCTCAGGAATATTGGGCGCAACTAGGGGAAGGAGATTCTCAGATGAGCAAAACCCAGACCTTAATCAGGAAAGTAGGTGATAATAAGCGTATTAAAGGGATTTCCGATGCCTTGAATATCATTACCTCAGGTTATATTCCTATAGGACGGTATATGCAGTTTGGTTCCTTGTGGGAATCCTTTACCAATAATGATGTAGAGCGCAATCGGTTTCGCTTTGGGCTGAGGAGCTTTGTGAGTAATGACGACCGCTTCCGTACCTACCTTTATGGAGCTTACGGTACGCTGGATCAGAAGTTTAAGTATGGAGTCAGTGCTAAATATTTAGCCTTCTATAAGCCAAGAATTACCATAGGAGGGCTTTATCAGAATGATTATCTACAGCTAGGGAATATCCTCCAACGCAATGACGCAGAGCTAAACCTGAAGAATGCCTCTAACTTTCTTTTTGCTCGAGGAGAAAACTATTATCTTACTCAGAACAAACGTATTCAAGGGGTGGCAGATATAGGCTTACTTAAGAGTAACCTTCATATTACCTTATCAGGAATGTATCAGCAGATGAAAGCTGCAGACCCAGAACACTTCTCCATAGGTTACCGCAGTGAAAATGGAGTTCTCGATAAATATTCGGATGCAAATGCTTCCCTTACACTTACATACACTCCTACACGAAATGTGTATGGCTATGGGGTGGAGCAATTCTATGGGAAGAATATTTTTCCAACCTTTAGCCTCAAGTATACCAAGGGATTCTCAGGTATTCGCAATAGTCTGTTTGACTATTCGCGCCTGGAAGGGATGATACATTACCCACAGCCTATGTGGAGTATAGGTATCCTTCATACTGTTGTAGAAGCAGGAAAGGTATATGGGACAGTACCTTTGCCCTTACTCACCCCTACGCCTGCTAACCAGACCTATGCTTCTTCAGGGCATAAGTTGAATCGTACCTTTCAGCTCTTGGACTACTATGATTTTGTTACTGATGCCTACCTGAATGTGTATGCAGAACATCACTTCAATGGTTTTGTGATGAACCGAATTCCCTTACTTAAGAAAACCAAATGGCGTAGCCTTATCCTTGCAAGAATGGCTTATGGAACCCTTCGTGAAGAAAATAGGCTGATTAGTGCCTCTAATATACAATATAATGCCCCTGAGAAGCTCTATTGGGAATATGGTTTCGGGATAGAGAATATAGGAATAGGTAATTTTCGACCTATCCGAGTAGATTTTCTCTGGAGAAGCTCCTTTACCGATCTCAATGGTGTGAGCAATCCTTATTTTGGGATTCGTTTTGGGATAAAACCAGAATTTTAATGGCGTAATTCTGTTATAAATAGGAAAAAAGGTACGAAAACCTTATATAATAATTAAGTTAAGAGAAGAAGGAGTAAGAATACTCCTTTTTCTTTTTTTCTAGGAGTATCTTTCGAGTGTAAAGGTACGATATTTCGGAGAGAAATTCAAGAAATAACAGCGTTAAAAGTACTATATTTTCTTGTTATGAAATCATAAAATCAAAAAATACTTCATATGAGCATTTGGTTATCAAAAAGAACTCCTAATATGGTTAATAACTTTAAGAAAGGGATTCTTTTTTACTGAATTTCATATATTTATTAAATAAAAATATTAGAAAAGTAGAAATAATTTGTTGATAAAAAATTAATAATTTACTCGTTTTTGTTTGCATAAATTAGAAATATAGGCTACTTTTGTGTGAAAATTTAATGGTTATTTTTGATTATGAGGGAGCTAAACATTTGTAAGAGTATCTCTTTGATACTGATGTGCTTATGTTCTTTTAGCGCAAAAATAAAAGCGCAAGAATGT